>NZ_JAYGHC010000116.1:0-2089 GCF_034932285.1 Cronbergia sp. UHCC 0137 | reverse complement strand
CCATAACCCAGATACCCGCTCCAAAGTTCTAGTTTTTGTGGGGTAAATTCTGAATATTGGTCAAAAGTAATTCCACTGGGTTCTAATTTTGGTTGTGGTAAAGGTGGTTGAGTCATGGTTTTTGTACGGTTAATTGTGACATTTGTAAAACACGGTCATTCCAATTACCAAGTTCTTGATTTACCTGATTGCTGGCTTCTGTATCATTCCAGATTTGTTCCCATTTAAACAACCAACGGGTCAAAAACCGTCCTAAATTCACTAATTCAAAAGCATAATCAAATTCTACATCCGGGGCTATCCACTCAATAAAATACATTGTCTGTCTAATCAAACTTTTGATCACTTCATTATTATTAACATCTTGTAATAAACCCTGAATTTGTTTTAAGTGGTTGTTTAAATTACTTAACCCGATAGAAACATCATCTTTAATAAAAGTTTCTTGTTTATAAGTTAAGTTAATCATACTAACAAATCCATAATAATTGCAGCAACTTGTTCTCTAATTTTAACATCCAAAATTTCCATTGACCGATTTTATCTAGGGCGGAGATTAACCATAGATTCATAAATTATCTGTTTGTTGTCTGGTATTACATAGAGGATTGCTTTGTATCTAGTAATGACTTCATATTGTCAAGAAATATTATGTAGTGAAAAATATGCTAAAATATAGCAGTCGTCTTAATAGTATAAATTCCCCACCATGAGGGAATAACAAGCCAAATCCAATTAAAATCAAGGAAAAAAATATGCAAATTTCTATTGTTTTGCCCGATTCTATAGCCCATTATCTGACAGAAAAATGGGGTAATTTAGATAGTAGAATCATAGAAATGATTGCAGTTGAGGCTTATCGTCAAGGTTTAATTAGTGTAGGTAAATTAAGAGAATTATTAGGTATGAAAACCCGTTTAGAGGTAGATAGTTTTTTGCAATCTCAAGGCATTTATCTAGCTTATAATGAAGCGGATTTAGAGCAAGATCACCAAACACATCAACAATTACAAGAATCAGGCATTTTGTAGAATAATGTTAGTTATATCTGATACTTCTCCAATTTGTTATCTAGTGTTAATTGATGAAATTGAAATACTTGCTCAACTTTATCATCGGGTAATAATTCCGCAGATAGTTCAAGAATAATTGTTAAGTACAATATAGCCCATTTTTATCTGGTATTTTTTATAGTATTAAGATAGAATATAGTAGTATTTAAACATCAAAAAATATATGACACCAGAACAAGTTTTATCCCAAATATCTAACGGGATTTGGGTAAATAAAGGGGGGTTAAAAGTTCCCCCTGAAATTATTTCGGCTTTATCAAATAAGCGTGATTGGCTTGAATCAATTCAGCCTACAGAGTTTTCAAAATCTAATTTACCTGAAATTTATGCGATCGTAGATTACTTTTCAGATAATGAATTAGATACCGAAGTAGGACAAGCATCGGCTGAAATTCTACAATCTTGCTATGGTGTCAATAAAGTTTTTAATTCTAAAGTACACGCTGATCCATTTACGTCAGGACAACAAAAACTTGATACAATTGGCAAAAGAAAAGCCAACAAAGAGGATTATACAGCAGCAATTGAGGTTAATAATTTGCTGATTGATTGGAATAAATTAAATAATAGTGGGTTCAGGAATAATGAATCATTGTATGAGAAAATAAAAACAGCAGAAAAGGTTAACAAAGATTGGTTTGCTGGATTGGTAGAAGATATTAAAACTATAATAGTTCAATTTTATAACGATTTATTGACTGCCTTTGACAATCAAGAAGTTCCAGTAGAACAGCAGATTAGAAACCAATTTATAAACATGAGAGACAAAGCATCTAATAATATAGATGATGCGATCGCTGATTTTGCTAAAGATGAATCAACGGTATTAGATATATTTAAAGAAATTGTTGAAAAGCTAAAGGAAGAATTGGGTAAAACCTTGCAGTCAATTAAAGAAACAATATTTGGTAAAGATGAAACGTTAAAAGCAACTGAAGATGCTAATGCAGGATATAAAGAAAAACGAGATAATTTAAGGAAGTTACAGAAAGAAACTATTAAACCAACTACCAAGG
>NZ_JAYGHC010000115.1:0-2205 GCF_034932285.1 Cronbergia sp. UHCC 0137 | reverse complement strand
CGGTAATAAAGATGGCAACACGCTGTTTTACAGCAATAATGAAGCCCCTACAGCCGATGCTGGTGGACCATACACAGTCAACGAAGGCGGTACAATCGTTCTAAATGGTAGTGGTACAGACCCCAATGCCAACACCACCTTAACCTATGCCTGGGACTTAGATGGGGATAGCGTCTTTGGCGAAACCGGTGTAGATGCTAGTCGCGGTGATGAAACAGGACAAACTCCTACTTTCCAAGCCTTGACTGGACCTGCTACTGTTCCCATTAGCTTACGAGTCAGCGATGGCACATTGACCGATACCGTCCAAGTCAACGTTACTATCAACCCCACCGCCCAACTATCGGGTATAACCTATTTGGATGCCGACGACGACGGTGTGGTGGATGCTGGAGAAACCCGCCTGGCAGGGATCACCATCACCCTCACTGGAACGGAGAATAATGGCACAGCAGTGAACCGCACTACTACCACCGCCACCGATGGTACTTACCAATTCACCAATCTGTTCTCAGGCAACTATACCCTGACAGAAACCCAACTAACGGGCTTTAATGATGGCATGGATACCGTTGGTACTTTGGGTGGAACTCTGGGCAATGATGTGTTTAGCAATATTACCGTCACAGCAGGGGCAAATGGCACGGGCTACAACTTTGGGGAACAAAATAAACCCGCCCCCGCACCTGCTACTGGTGGTACAAATCTTCAAGCATCAAGTGGTGGACAAACCCTGACAGGGACATCGGGTATTAACCGCTTGTTAGGTGGTGCTGGTAATGACATTATTGTTGGTGGGGGCAACCGGGATATCCTCGCTGGTAGAGGCGGTGCAGATATTTTCCAGTATCCCGTTTTGACTGATAGTATTGTCGATGGTAATCAAGTTGATATCATTGGTGATTTTAACCAACCAGAGGGCGATCTCTTTCAAGTCCCATTTACACCTGGCAATTTATTCAATGCGGGGCTGATTGGTGGGGCGAATTTATCAGCAGCCTTGGGTACAGTGTATGGCAGTTTGGGTACTCAAGAAGCGGTATTCTTCCAGTTTGGCTCTCGCACCTATCTATCTGTGAATGATAGTAATGCTGGTTTCCAATCTACTAACGATTTAGTTGCCGATGTGACTGGTATTCAATTTGGATCTAGCTTGACTGTGGCTAACTACTTTGTATAGATATCTGCAAACAGATTGTAGAGACTTTCCATGGAACGTCTCTACAAAGATAACCGTTTATTTTTCCAAATCCTTCATCATCAAAAAACCATGCGTACTATCCAAAAGCTTCTTTTCGCTACCGTTCTCACTGGCATCAGCTACACTATTGCTCAACCTGCTCAAGCATTAAGTTTTACCACTAGCCCTAGTGGGATCAATGATGCTTTAGTAGGTGATACTGCTCAATCAACGGATTTTACCTTTGCTGTTTCTGGTATTAATCCGGCTCAAACTGGTTCTGTGAGTTTAAATCTGGATTTAACTCATCCTGAACTTCTGGACTTAGAAGCCTATTTATTTTCACCAACTGGAGAACAACTCAGTCTTTTTGTTGTTGCGTTAGGGGCTGATTTCACTAATACGAGTTTTGTGGATGGGGGATCACTTCTATCTAATGGTTCAGCACCTTACACTGGCAGTTTTGCCCCTGAAGGAGCTAGTGGTACAGAAATTAGTACCATAAGTACCTTTGCCGGATTTAATGGCTCTGATCCTAATGGTACTTGGACATTACGTTTTTATGACAATTTCAATGGTAATGTCGGTACTTTAAATAATGCTACCCTCAATGTTCAACCTGTACCGTTTGAGTTTTCTCCTACCTTGGGTTTATTGGTTTTAGGTGGTTGGTTTGGTCGCAAAAAGGTAGTAGCTAAGTTGAAAAACTGGCGCTCTCAGAGTTAGTTAGAGAACTCCACAAAAAAGATGATCTAATCCTGTGGGATGGGCATACTATGGCTAACGCCACGCTACGCTATCGACAAGCTCAGTACAAGTCCTGCCCGTCCTTTTATTTTTTTATTTGGAAGTCTCTAACAAAGCAACTTACCTTAATTTAGGGAAAATTTGGTGTTTCTGAATTGGGGGATGTCTGATGGCGTAGCGTAGCTATATCAGGATATCCAGGATTTAAGGATTAACAGGATGATTGATGATTCTACAGTAGAGATTTATCAGTGATCATTTGGGATTTGATCAGGATT
>NZ_JAYGHC010000114.1:0-2366 GCF_034932285.1 Cronbergia sp. UHCC 0137 | reverse complement strand
GGGTCTAACATAACCCTCCTTTTTAAAGAGAATTTAGGAGGGGAAGAAGTTAACATTGTTTCGAGGTATCTATGGAATGTCTTCAAAATTAATACCTAATTTTCTCAGGTATGCTGCGAGTTTTTCCTTTTGTTGATGTTCTTGATCTGCCCGTTGTCGTTCCTGGAGAGCGATCGCCTCTGCTTGTTCTTTAGCCACACGTTCCTGGAGAGCGATCGCCTCTGGCTTTGAATGAATCCTATTGATAACTTAATGGCGTGCCATTTACCCATGTCAAAACAAATACGTTTAAACCAGAGTATGTCTAATATTCCTATGGTGAATAAAGTCCCCCTACTTAAATTTAGAAATTGATAATGACAAACCATGACGCTGTTATATCCACCCCACCTCCAAAAGCTAAGAGCCGGGAGAATGTAGCCGTCCGATATCATCACAGCACAAATTTGCCAGAATTACTGATAAATCTGGATGTGTCGGTATTGATCACCACCTATCAAGCCGGGAAAGTGGTGAGTTTGGGAGTACATAAGGGAAAAATTCAGGGGGGATTTACCCATTTTGACCGAGCGATGGGGTTAACCCGAACCCCCAGAGGACTGACACTAGGGACGCAAAAAGCGATTTGGTATCTGCCCGCAGATCGCCAAATTGCAGCGCATATCCAACCAGAACAAGAATATGATATTGCTTTTTTGGCTCGCTCTTGCCACCTAACAGGACCATTGATGAGCCATGACCTAGCCTTCGATGGTGAAAAGCTTTGGATCGTCAATACCCTGTTTAACTGTTTAGCAACACTGGAGGAAGATTGGAACTTTGTTCCTCAGTGGAAACCCCCCTTTATTGCTGAATACTTGCCAGGCGATCGCTGTCATCTCAATGGACTAGCCATGTCTGAAGATGGGCGCACTCCAGCCTATGTCACCACATTGGGAGACACAGATCAAGAAAATGGATGGCGTGACCAAAAAGCCACAGGAGGTTGCCTAATAGATGTAAACCTTAACAAGATCATCCTGAGAGGGCTATCTATGCCCCACTCCCCCCGCATCTATCAAGGTGAACTGTATTTTCTCAACTCAGGCCATGGGAGCTTAAATCGTTATGACCCCGCCACAAAAAGCCATGAGATTATCGCCAACCTCCCTGGATTTACGCGAGGATTAGACATTTGGGCAGGACACGCCTTCATCGGCCTATCACAAATTAGAGAAACCGCCATATTTTCTGGATTGCCAATAGAGGAGAACCTAGAGCCATTGAAATGTGGCTTAGGGGTTGTGAATCTAATGACAGGGAATTTGGTGGGGACATTTTGGTTTGACAACGGCGTAGAAGAAGTGTTTGCCGTCACCGTTCTCCCTGGCTACCACAACCCAGTGCTAATTGGTCCAGATACGGAATTGGATGGAACCCAAACCATTTGGAGAGTGCCACCAGTGACGGCTCTAAATAGTTAAAAAATTGGCGTTGCAGAACTCCAATTCCCCTCCTCGCTTGCGGGGCTACCGTGTACACACAAGTCTTATCAAGATTAAATCGGCGGTTAGAAACCGCAACTACACAGGCAAAACCCACCTCCGTGGGTTAAAAATAAGTAGTTTTTCTTCAGTCCACGCAGGTGGACTTTGTTTGTGTAGCCGTGATTTCTAATCGCCAGGGCTTGTTTTGGGTAATCAGATCACTTGTGTGTACACCGTAGGCTTGCGGGGAGGGGCTAGGGGAGGGGTAAAATGGCTGTGGGACAACGATCTAATCCTCCGTTGACACCAATGAGCAATGCGCTTTACCCCTGATCCCAACCGGTTTTAGTTTATCAATCAAAACACCAATCAAAACACCAAAACACATGAATAACTACTTAGAACTCCTCCAACCCATCCTAGCCAGTTTCAGCCTCGCCAACAATTTTGAAACGATCATCGCATCAATCTTTGGCAGCCAATCTCCAGAAAAAATCAACTTACTGCGTCAAGAGTGGTTTACAAAAACGTGGACATTGCCAACCATCGAGGTGGTGGCAGGGTCAGCATTGAACGGAGCCGTAGGAGGCTATTCCCTCCAGACAGGTAAGATCTATTTGTCAAGAGAGATGGTGGAATTAGGAGACATCGGACTATTAAAAAAGATATTGCTGGAGGAATATGGTCATGCCGTGGATGCTCGACTGAATGGGCTAGTAGATAGCCCTGGGGACGAAGGCGAGTTGTTTGCTGCGGTGGTGCTAGGTTTGCCCCTAGATGCTGGAGAATTACAAAAAATTCGGGGGGAATCAGACCAAGGGGTGCTGACTATAGAGGGAGAGGAACCCGTGGAAATTGAAATGGCAACCCTAGTTAAATCAGATCTGTTCACTACCAATA
>NZ_JAYGHC010000113.1:0-2413 GCF_034932285.1 Cronbergia sp. UHCC 0137 | reverse complement strand
TAGAGCGATCGCGCCATTAATTAACATTATACTAAACTGTATTGTAAACTTGGAAGAAAGGATTAGGTTGAACTTATGCTGAAGTCTTTTCAAATACGCAACTTCAGACTCTTTAATCATCTGGAAGTAAAAAAATTAAGTAATGTTAATCTTATTGTTGGTATGAATAATGCTGGTAAGAGTACATTTCTCGAAGCAATAGAACTTTATGCCAGTAATATCTCTCCCATGACTTTACTTGATCTCGTAGAATCAAGGCAAGGTTCTTGGATTAGTGAAGCACAACAACATCCCCAAAATTTTCTTGATAATCCCATACGCCGTCTATTTTTTAGTCATAGATTACCTAAGATAGGAGAAGAAGGCATATCTCTTGGAGAAATTTCTTTAAACCCCAATATTCACATTGGTGTTGCTGCATATCAGATTAAGTCTGATGATGAAGGAACAATGAAAAGAACTCGTATATCTAGCGATCAATTTGATAAAGATTTATCAAGTATTGAAGTTGTTCTTGTAGCCGAAGAAGGCGAAAAAACTCGGAGAATCTTGAGATTAGATAAGGATTTTCGAGAAATTAGACGTGGTTCTAGAGTTGTTTATGAACGGCAAGATTCTGAATTGAAATACAAATGGCAATTTGTTTCGACAGAGAATATTCCTAATCGAAAATTAGCTGCTCTCTGGGATTTGACAAGTTTAACTAGTTTAGAATCCGAAGTTATTTCTGCTCTTAAACTTATTGAACCTAAAATATCAGGAGTTGCTTTTGTAGAAGACATTAGTAAAGGTCGTAGTAGTGATAACCGTATTCCCATAGCAAAAATTGAGGATATAGATGAACCATTACCTCTTAAAAGTATGGGTGATGGATTAAATCGTTTATTTTATATAATGGTTGCGTTAGTGAATGCAAAAGATGGAATTTTGTTAATTGATGAATTTGAAAATGGCTTGCATTGGACAGTACAGCCTAAAGTTTGGGATATTGTTTTTCATTTTTCCGAAAAACTAAATGTTCAAGTATTTGCAACCACACATAGTCGTGATTGTGTAAAGAGTTTTGATAGTGCATGGAATAAGCATCCTTTACTTGGTGCATTCTTTAGACTGGAAGCTAAAAATAATCTCATTAAAGTCAAAGAATATTCTGTTGAAACACTCACAGATTCTATTGAAATGGATGTTGAAACACGCTAAATAGTATGAAAGATAATAATAAAGATATCTGTAAGCAAGACACCAATAAGGTATTGCTAGTGGAAGGTAAAAATGATTGTCATGTTGTTATGGCTTTGTGTGCTGCTCACCAAGTTCCTAAAACTTTTGGGATATATGAGTGCGGTGCAGATACAGAAGTTTTGAAACGTCTAAATGCTTTGATATTTCGTCCTAATCCTCCCCAAGTAATCGGAGTAATGCTTGATGCTGATAGTCCTTCTCTTGAGGGAAGATGGGCAAGTATAAAAGGTAAATTAAAGCATTATAACTATAATCTACCTAACATTCCTGATCTGCACGGAACAGTAGTTGAGGGTATTGAAGATGAACCTAAACTTGGATTTTGGCTAATGCCAAATAATCAAGATTCGGGTAAATTGGAAGATTTTTGTGCTGAACTTGCAGAACCTAAATCTTTAGAATTTGCAAAAGAATGTGTTGCAGAAGCACAAACAAAGAACTTAACAACTTTTGAAGCATTGCATCTTAGTAAAGCAATTATTCACACATATTTAGCTTGGCAAGATGAACCAGGTTATCCTATGGGACAAGCAATTACTAAACAATCCCTTCGTCCTCATACAAATATTGCAATCAATTTTACTGGCTGGTTAACACGGTTATTTAATTAAGATTTTTCCCTTTTAATAAAACAAAAATACACTTATAATTTTACTTTTGGTATAGATAAAAAATTAAAAAGCGGGCAAGACTTGTACTGAGCTTAGTCGATAGCGTAGCGTGGCGTTAGCCAAGTATGCCCGCACTACTCACTCTTCACGTAGTGTCTCCTATATGAGAAGGTATCGCACTCTTGATTAACAACTCATCTACGACTGAGTATAATGGAGTAATCAATAAGTTGTTCTATATGAGTAAATTCGTGAGTTCGATTAATTTGCAATTATCACCTGATTCTTTAAGTCAAGGTGAGTCAGCTATTCGTCAGGAATTAGCTTTACAGTTATACGCACAGAATATATTTACTTTTGGTCAAGCGCGACGTTTAGCTAATCTATCTGTTTGGGAATTTCAGCAGCTTTTAGGAGAAAGGAAAATTGAACGACATTATAGTGAAGTTGATTTATTGGAAGATGTCAAGACCATTCAAGAAGGTTTTTAATAATTGTGATTGTTATTTGCAATGCTACACCTTTAATTAACTTTGCTGCTATTAATCGTTTAAATAGGG
>NZ_JAYGHC010000112.1:0-3689 GCF_034932285.1 Cronbergia sp. UHCC 0137 | reverse complement strand
GGGTATCGCTTCTTTTCATTAATATTTAATTTTTATCAATAATTGAAAATACCTGAAACTACGTTATTTCAATAATCAACACAGTTTCAGGTACTATCTTTTGGTTTCCAATTATTCCGATTTAACCCAATCGGTAGGGTCTCTCTCGAAAGTTGAGGGAATTGTTTGCCCTCGTTTCCAATTATTCCGATTTAACCCAATCGGTAGGGGTTTGGAATGTTCTGAAACGCCCAATTTCTTAATCTGTTTCCAATTATTCCGATTTAACCCAATCGGTAGGGGAGTGTGGAAACGGTGGTGAAAACACCACTAAATTGAAGTTTCCAATTATTCCGATTTAACCCAATCGGTAGGGGTTTCGAACAGCAGGTTAAAACTTATCGTCAAATAAATGTTTCCAATTATTCCGATTTAACCCAATCGGTAGGGTGGTTTGCAGAATACTCAAATCAACGATGCTATTGCGTTTCCAATTATTCCGATTTAACCCAATCGGTAGGGCCTCAATTCTGCCCAGCAGAATAATACCACTTCTTCGTTTCCAATTATTCCGATTTAACCCAATCGGTAGGGTCAGTTTGCTTTCGCCTTGACCGCTGCCTTGATATTTCGTTTCCAATTATTCCGATTTAACCCAATCGGTAGGGTTTTGAAAGTCGAAAAGAAGGATCTCTCCTAGAGATCGTTTCCAATTATTCCGATTTAACCCAATCGGTAGGGGGACAGGGAGTCATCTCCTGCACCGCCTTCTGTTTCCAATTATTCCGATTTAACCCAATCGGTAGGGTTAGCCTTGCAGAATCCCTGCATAGTTGAGAACAGAAAAGTTTCCAATTATTCCGATTTAACCCAATCGGTAGGGGGACATAAACCAGTCTTCCTCTTCCTCAGGAAGTTTCCAATTATTCCGATTTAACCCAATCGGTAGGGTAAACCAGTCTTCCTCTTCCTCAGGAAGCTCTGCTGGCGTTTCCAATTATTCCGATTTAACCCAATCGGTAGGGCTTCCCAGAGTATAACTTCTGAGGAGGACATAAACCGTTTCCAATTATTCCGATTTAACCCAATCGGTAGGGGGAGTTTCGAGTCTCAAAAAATCGAGCTGGGAAAGTTTCCAATTATTCCGATTTAACCCAATCGGTAGGGACAGGATGGGATAAAATACGGTAACGTTATCTTAACGTTTCCAATTATTCCGATTTAACCCAATCGGTAGGGAGTTCGTCTAACAGCCCTGACCCAGTAAGGGTTTCAGACCGCAAATCGACACACGTCTAAAAAAGATTGTACACCCAGCCGAAAAATTAATCAAACACATACCTCAAACCCTTACACAGCAAGCCATCGACACACCTCAACGAAAGAATAGGGGTTTCGGCGATTTGGTGAGGTGTGTAGATAGTCATGTTACAAAAAACTCCTAAAATAGCCTCAAACCTAGATGACATAATAGTTTGGAGGTGGTTGGGGTGCTTCACCACCGATTATTAACACCCTCTCAACAGCTTCTTGGGATATCCAATAAAACCGCACACTATCCTCCGCCGGTTTAACTAACTTTCTCACATTTATATAAAGTTGTCGCATTTCCTCCAAACTCAAAAAACACTCAAACACAGAAAACTGAACTCTTCGCCCATAACCTTCTAGAAAATTGGATAACTTCGTGCGCCTTTTATCATCAGGCATATCATATACAACAACGACTAGCATTTAGCTAAATAGAAAGTATGAATTAATAAAACTATAACTTAGTTTACAGGTAATAAAGCGGTATGCACTTGAATGAGATACAGTCATAAGTCCCCTCCTCGCTTGCCTACCGTGTACACACAAGTCTTATCAAGATTAAATCGGCGGTTAGAAACCGCAACTACACAGGCAAAACCCACCTCCGTGGGTTAAAAATAAGTAGTTTTTCTTCAGTCCACGCAGGTGGACTTTGTTTGTGTAGCCGTGATTTCTAATCGCCAGGGCTTGTTTTGGGTAATCAGATCACTTGTGTGTACACCGTAGCCTCGCTTGCGGGGAGGGGGTTGGGGGTGGGGTTCTTGTATTTCACTTAACCAATAACCGCTATATAATACTATTTAACAAACAATATTGAAATTTTTGTTTTCAAGTTCCGTTATAGGGTTTAGCAATGCTAAACCCTACAGTATTTTCTGAAAAATCAGCGATTTTTAATTAATTTTAACACAAATTATGCAGGTCTTAAAAACGCTGTATAGGGAATGCCTGATAATAAACAGCGTTTATATCTTCTGACTTGTAATTGAATTGCATGACGGTATGTAACCTGAGATTGTAAATCAGGATGGGATGTTTCCTCATTCATTCTAGCTTCAAATTTTTGCAGAAAAATCCGCCGTGCTGATTGATTGAGATATACTCCTCCTGTACTATGTAAAATGTCGAAATCTTGGGGTTTAAACACAGAATTGTTAATGATTTTTAAAACCAAACTATCAACGATAACAGACCGAAATTCTTCCATTAAATCAAAAGCCAAATAGGACTTTTGTCTTTCTCCATAGTGAAAATTACCGATATATGGCGAAAGTCCTTCGGCGACAATAAAACTCATGACATTATTCAATAACAGCGTATAACCAAAACTTAAGAGAGAATTGATCGGGTCTGTAGGTGGTTGACGATTGCGGAGAGAAAATTGAAAATTGGGGTTAGTAATTAACTGTCCAAAAGCAGGAAAATATCTTGCGGCTGTAATGCCTTCATAACCGCGTAAAGAATCTAAATTATCAACTAATTCTAAAGATTCAATATCTTTGCTGATGCCATATATTGCCTGATCTACTGCTGCCATTTTGCGCTTGCGATTAAAGCGTATTAATAACTGCTTAGAGTTAGTTAATTTTCCATAAACGATTGCCCTTGATACTTGAAATTGAAAATAATCATCATCACGTCGCTGCATTTGGATGAGATGATTATCTATATTTGTAGATTCTTCACTGGCTAAATGTCCGTGATATTGACCCAGTTGATTGAGAAAAAGTACACCAATTTTTTCTTTTAAACAGGCATTAATTACTGGTGTAGAAAGTTGAATATTACCAAAAATCATGATTTGTTCGACTTCACGAATTGGTATTTCCAGTTTTGGTTTTTCGCTGACATGAATAATAAACCGGAGGTGGTCTTTATAGATACTTGTTCCTTGTTCGAGCAGATAAATTGCAGCCATTTCCTGATTCCAAATATTCTTTTGTAAAGGACTATTTTTGTCACCACCATCAATTTCCCTGTCTGTGGTGATATCTGTCTCCACTAAATAGGGTTGATGGAGAAATGCAATTTGGTGTTGTTCTTGTTTTAAAGTTCCTAGTTCTTCGTTTGTTTCTGTATCAAACTGCAAATTCTCAATTTGCGGTGCTAATTGGCGCGGAGGCGTTTTTTTTTACGTTGCTTTGATTGTGGTTGAGAAACTGAGTTATTTATAGGTTTGGTGCGGTTTGTATCAATGGGAAAAATCGCGTTATCTATAAATCCATGACCGAGAAAACAGAATCCATGCTCAAAATTAGTAATTCTAGTTTTTTCAGGATGTATTTCTAATCCCATCTCAGCTAATAAATTAGTGATCTCTGTCTTCGCTGCCAAAATCTCTGCTTGGGTACGTGCTAAAACCACAAAATCATCAGCATAACGCACGAGTTGTAAATTAC
>NZ_JAYGHC010000111.1:0-3721 GCF_034932285.1 Cronbergia sp. UHCC 0137 | reverse complement strand
AACACGTTCTTGTTGTTTCTCTCGTCGTTCCTGGAGGGCGATCGCCTGAGCCTGCTGTCTAGCCAAAAGTTCCCGTTCAGCCCGTTCCTCAGCAGTGGGATATCTAACCCCAGAGCGATCGTACCAATAAACCCACTCCCGTTCCCAATTGCCCCTATTCCCACGCTCACAGCCAATTCCTAGCCCTACCTCTGGCATCCAGAACATTTTACCATTTTCTGGTAACACAGATATAGCTGGAACTAGCTCATATTTTCCTTCTACTAATTTATAAACTTCTAAGGACTGGTGTTTTTTATATAATCCTCTTCTGCCACTCAAGGGATTATAAATTACATAATATAAAATCCCCAAACTCTCGTATTCCCGCAGTTTTTTGTCATATTCCCCATTATATTTATGGGAAACCACTTCCATTACTAAAATTGGTAATACCTGTTCTTCCCATAATAAATAACTTAATCTGCCGCCTTCATTTTTGAGTTGTTCTACTCCTAAAGCCAAAAATCCATCGGGAACAATGGATTTAGATTTTATTGGTTCTTCTGTGTTTGGTTCATAGTAAACGCACATATCCACTCCCCAAAACCAATCTTTTCTGTCCTGCCAAATCCACACCAACAGATTTAAAAGAATATTGGGAATGTCATTTTGAAGTTCGTTGTCCACTGGGGTTTCGTCGCTGCTGGGTAAGTCTTCGGCGGTGGGCAGATTCTGGTATTCATAAGGTACTTTAATCATTGCTGGTGGCCTGTTACTTTCATCTCATTATCTTAACTCACTGACAGCCCTTGGCGAAGTATGGGCATGACAAATCAGCAAACCAAAAACCAAGGTTGATGACTTTTCCATGGAGATGAATAATTCTCCCATGGAGATGAATAATTCTCCCACGGAGATGAATGATTCTCCCATGGAGGTGAATGACTTTTCCATGGAGATGAAGGATTCTCCCATGGAGATGAATAATTCTCCCATGGAGATGAATGATTCTCCCACGGAGATGAATGATTCTCCCATGGAGGTGAATGATTCTTCCACGGAGATGAATAATTCTCCCATAATCCAGTCCCCTGTATACAAGTTTTCTAGAATTGCACCACAGGCTTTTGATCCCTGCTTTTAATTTCAATTACAACATTGCCACTTCTACTGTACTTGAGTCTGGTAATGCGGGTGTTGGTGGGCATTGCCCACCCTACTTATACTAAAACGCCCGTAGAGACGTTCCATGGAACGTCTCTATGAGTTATCCATTGATAGAATCTATTAAATAAGTAAGCATTATCAATATCAATGCTATCTCTTGTAGGGTGTGGTTCGGCAAGCTCACCAACCACGTCAGACCCGATAATTGAGCATCTAACAGACTTCCTCTATCTGACGCACCGCACTAATATGGGATGACAAAAGCCTGAAACTAGCAATTTCCTTCATTGCTAAATGTGGGCTAAAAACTATTGACGTTCAAGATATTCATTGAATATCCTTAAAAACAGTAAACAAAAAAAATATACAAAGCCAGTTAAAAAGCTCAAATATGAACCGAAAAGAAGGGAAGCAAATCGTAACTCATAAACTAGAGATTACCCCCTCCCAGGGATTCCTCAACTGGCTACAACAAGAAAAAATCAGTATTGCCTTTACCACCTATCAAACCAATCGCCTCATTCTTGTTGGTAGCAAACCCCAAGGAAGCTTAACCGTCAACGAACGATTATTCGATAAACCCATGGGACTCTATGCCCAAGGTGAAAGCCTGTACATGAGTACCCGCTATCAGATTTGGCGTTTAGATAACCGCCTCGCACCAGGAGAACTTTACCAACAAATAGACCGCCTTTACGTCCCCAGTTGGAGTTATACCACCGGCAACCTCAACGTCCACGACCTAGTGATAGATCACAATAACACACCATTATTTATTAACACCGACTTCAGTTGTCTAGCCACCATCCAACCAGGTTATAGCTTTACCCCAGTCTGGCAACCACCATTCATCACCAAACTCGCAGCCGAAGATAAATGCCACCTCAACGGCTTGGCCATGGTAGAAGGACAACCCACCTACGTCACCGCTTGCAGTGCCACAGACACCCCCGCAGGTTGGCGTAACCATCGCTTAAACGGCGGTATCGTCATCCACATCCCCAGCAACGAAATCATCGCCACCAACCTATCCATGCCCCACTCCCCCCGGTGGTATCAGGGCAAACTGTGGTTACTCAACGCCGGCACAGGGGAACTAGGCTACCTCGAAAACAACAAATTTATCCCCATCACCTTTTGTCCTGGCTTCGTCAGAGGACTAGCCTTTTGTGGCAACCTAGCCCTAGTGGGATTATCCAAACTCAGAACCCGCAACTTCACCGGACTAGAACTAGAAAACCGCCTCACCAGAGAAGGGAAAACAGCCCAATGTGGACTAATAGCAATTGATATCACCACCGGTCAAATCGTCCATTGGCTACACATAGGCAGCATCGTTGAAGAACTCTTTGATATCGTCATTTTACCCGGTGTAACCCGTCCCAAGGCTTTAGGATTCCAAGGCGAAGACATAGAAAGGTTAATTAACTTTCCCAACTCAGGCGGGATCATCACCACCAAACCCACCGTCCAACGTCCCAGGTCAGAAGCCGTACCCATAGCCGGACTACCCAAACCAGAAGCTAATCAACCCGTTACATCTCAACAAATTGCTCACCTCTACCAAAAAACAACCAACGAACCGCTTAAATACCAACGAGTTTATCACCTCAACCCAGAAAGTCTAGCCCCCTACGATGCCATGACCTTTCCCAGCCTCCAACAGCGCTGGCGAACCAAACCCCAACAAGGGGAATTAGTAGGAGTTTCCGCCTCTCTAGCCGGAGATATGGTCGGTTTCGTTATTGCCGAATTACAGGCAGATAAAACAGCCCAACTCCTCTCCTTATTTGTTGCACCAGCCTATCGTTGTCAGGGCATTGGCAAAAATTTAATCTATCAACTACAGCGAAATTTACAAGAACAACAGTGTACTCAAATCCAACTATCGTACATAGTCACCGAGCTAACAACCAAGGGGCTAGAGCCGATCCTCACCCAATTGGGTTGGAACAAGCCCCAAGCTCAATTTTTCCTGGGACAAACTACCACGGAGGTAATTGCCCAAGCCCCTTGGCTAAATCAACCGCCCCTAACAGCAGAGTTCAGCCTATTTCCCTGGACAGAATTAACAGCAAAAGACCGACAGGAGTTGCAATTACTGGACTTTCCAGAGGTTTTATCACCCCTAGCAGATAAGCAGCGTTTAGAACTATTAAATAGTCTAGGATTACGCTACCAAGAGCAGTTGATTGGTTGGATTGTCACTCATCGAGTTGCAGCCAATACCATTCGTTATTCCTCTCTGTTTGTTGCCAAGCCCTTTCGTGTCCGAGGGCGGGGAATTTATTTACTAGCTACAGCCATTCAACGTCAGATTGTCAGTCCAATTACGAACTACAAATTTGCCATAGCTAGTGAAAACACAGCCATGTTACGCTTTTTAAGGAGGCATTTACAACCTTATTTAACTGCAACCAGCGAATCAAGATCCTCTGTTTTTGATTTCCATAAACAAGTGGGCATCAACCCCTAAGTATAGACTTCTTGCAAAAGTCGTGATTTTCAAATTTTTCTTTGCGCCTCTGCGCCTCTGCGCCTCTGCGTGAGCTTTTCAAGAATATTCTTGGCT
>NZ_JAYGHC010000110.1:1675-3895 GCF_034932285.1 Cronbergia sp. UHCC 0137 | reverse complement strand
GTAAAGTCCCAAATCTACTCCAATGCGATGAGCGCAAGCAAACCCAGAAAAAGCCACCGCATTCAACCCCTGGCCAGGAAATGTACTATCTCCCACACAATAAAGTCCCTCAATAGCCGTGCGGTTAAACGGCATCTTCAACAACCCCCGCAACTTCCGTCTGGGTATAGCCCCATAAGTACCATCTACACGACCCAAAAAACGGCGATGGGTGCGCGGTGTCCCCACTTCCAAATAATCCAAACCAGCATCTAAACCCGGAAAAATTTTCTCCAACCGTTCAATAATTTCTCCTGCTACCTCTTCTTTCTTCTCTTCATACTCAACCCCAGAAAGTCCTTGCCAATTATCTATCCAGTCAGGGGTGAAAGCATGAATAATATGATACCCCAGGGGAGCTAAATCTGGGTCGAGTAAGGTGGGAATAGAAACAAAAATTGTTCCCTTCGCTGCCTCCATCTTCTGCCAATCTGCCAATAAAATATGATGGCATTCCGTCCCCACAGGTAAAACCGACTCTTTCACCCCGATATGTAAACTGACAAAACTAGGGGATTTTTGATAAAACTCTTGCCACTTTTTCTCATTATTTGGCATTTCTGCTGGTGGGAGTAACTTTTCAAATGTGTCCCAGCGTGTGGCATTAGAAACGATTCGTTTGCCATGATAGACCTGACCATTAACTAATTCTACACCAACTGCCCGTCCTTTTTCAGTGATGATGCGTTTTACCTTAGCCTGGTATTGAATCTGACCACCCAAATTTTCCAAACCCTCCGCCAACTTTTGAGCAATTTGTCCCACACCACCTTTTGGATAATTAACTCCACCATAATGTCGATCAGCAAAAACCATCCCTGCATTAATCATTGGTGTCATCTCAGCCAACACGACTGACCAGCAATAACACTCCATATCAATAAACTTTAATAACAGAGGATCTTGAATATAACGCCGTGCCACATCTCCCACATTTTGAGGTAAATATTTAGCCAAACCAAGACAAGCTAAAGGATGTTGTAAAAATGTTCTTAGCAAATATCTAGGTTCTTCTAAAGAGAGTAAATCCATACTATTCAAGCAATTAAAGACTTTTTGGCATTCGCCATAAAAGCCCCGAATCCCTTTTTCTTCTTGGGGAAAATAAGCAATCAGATTTTGTAAAAAGTTTTCATAAATTCGGTCAACCTTCAACTCTAAACCTTGAGGCAGATGATAATGAATTTGTACAGGGTCAGCAATTGTTTCTACATTAACATTCACCGCTTCTAAAGCACGGGTGAGTAAATTAGTTGTTCCCTTATTTCCTAAACCAAAAATCATGGATGCCCCAACATCAAATTTATAGCCTTGGCGTTGAAAATAACCCGCACTACCACCAGGGATTAAGTAACTTTCCAGCACCAGTATATTGGCTTTTTTGGCGGCTAACTGGGTGGCTGTCACCAAACCCCCAATTCCAGCACCAATGATAATCGCATCAAATAATTGATTATTCATAATTCGCAAATCCATAGAAAAAAAGAGGGACAAGCCTGCTGCTGCTGGCCAATCCCGTCTGCCGATCCTTTAAAGAGAGGAGAACACTGCATAATAATATAACCTTGATTGAGAATAAATGTCAACTACTAATGAAATATTTTATCAATAATTCTAGAATACTGTTGTATGACTCAAGCCAGATTAACTATATCTCTCATTGAGGGAAAAATCACCCCTTCCTTACCCAAGATCCAAGTATTTTCGTCATGGACTCCGTACCCTACACTAAGCAACCTAGTACAGTAAGGCGTAAATAAACCAACCATTTTAAATTGCTAAAAAGCCTATACTGCCTTACTTTTGACTTCCACCTTGGGGTATTAAGTAATGAGACAGAATTAATTATACTAATCCATGCTTAGTTAAGTCTTTGCGAAAGAATCACATTTAGAATGACTGCATAAGGCGATCGCTTGACAATCAAGACAATTACTACAGAAAATGGACAAGGTATTGCAAAATTAAAGCATAATCAGACTTTTAAACCTTCTCTCCTGACAAAAAGTTGAAACAGCACAAACAGTAAAAACATAACAAAACGAATATCCGAACTTGTAACAAAAAGGAAGACAAGCATGAGTATATCAACATTTAATCTCTCCAGCCTCAATGGTAATAACGGTTTCAGAATTAACGGCGTTGCTGGGGGTGACAACTCAGGCTTTTCAGTCAGCAGCG
>NZ_JAYGHC010000110.1:0-1364 GCF_034932285.1 Cronbergia sp. UHCC 0137 | reverse complement strand
CCGGGGACATCAACGGCGACGGTATTGATGACTTAATTATCGGCGCGAGATATGGCGGTTATTCAGGACGGAGCTATGTGGTATTTGGTAGCCAAACTGCTTTCAATTCTAGCTTTAACCTCTCTACCCTCAACGGTACTAATGGTTTTACAATTAACGGTTTTGTATCTGGAGGCCGATCAGGTAGATCAGTAAGTAACGCCGGGGACATCAACGGCGACGGCATTGACGATGTGATTATTGGAGCTTACAAAGCCGACCCCAATGGCACAGATTCAGGGCAAAGCTATGTGGTATTTGGTAAGAGTAGTGGATTTACTTCTAGCTTCAACCTTTCTACCCTCAACGGCAGCAACGGTTTTATAATCAACGGCATTGCAGCAGGAGACGAATCTGGTAGATCAGTAAGTAGTGCCGGAGATATCAACGGTGATGGCATTGACGATGTGATCATCGGCGCTCATTTTGCAGATCCCAATAGCACATCTTCAGGGCAAAGCTATGTGGTATTTGGTAAGAACACTGGATTTAGTTCTAGCCTCAACCTGTCTACTCTGGACGGCAGCAACGGCTTTACTCTTAATGGTGTTGCTCAAAATAACCACTCAGGTAGATCAGTAAGTAGTGCTGGTGATATCAACGGTGATGGTATTGATGACTTGATTATTGGTGCGCTAGATGCCAGCCCCAACGGTATTAGTTCAGGACAGAGTTATGTGGTGTTTGGCAGTCGTAGCACATTTAATTCTAACATAGAATTATCAAGCCTCGATGGTGTTAATGGTTTGAGGATCAATGGTATCAATGGTAGTGACTACTCAGGCGTATCAGTAAGTAGTGCGGGGGACATCAACGGCGATGGTATTGATGACCTGATTATCGGGGCTTTTGGTGCCGACCCCAACGGCGGTGCTTCAGGGCAGAGCTACGTGATATTTGGCAACGCCGCACCCCAACTCGACCTCAACGGTAGCAACAACCAAGACGGCATTGACTTGAGTACCACCTTTACTGGCACTCCCCTTTTAATTGTCGATACCGACCTAAGTTTAACTGATGCTAATTCAGCCAATTTAGTGGGGGCAACTATCACCATTACCAACCTCCAGGATGAAGCTGATGAAGTCCTTTCTGCCACAGTCACAGGCAACATCACTGCCAATTACAGCAATGGCGTTCTAACACTGAGTGGTACAGGTACAGTTGGCGAATATCAAGAAGTCCTCCGCACCGTAACTTACCATAATACGGCAGTTGTACCTCATAACGTTGCTCGTACCATTGAGTTCGTAGTGGATGATGGAGAGACATATTTCAATACCAACACCGTAGCCACAACCACCTTAACCATAAACGTTATACTC
>NZ_JAYGHC010000109.1:0-4138 GCF_034932285.1 Cronbergia sp. UHCC 0137 | reverse complement strand
TATCTCTCAAACTCATCTGAGTTACAATGAAATCCTTACTCACTCTGAAATTCCAGACTTTTGAAAAACTCAAGTTATGACCTTGTAGAGTATAATAAACCCTCTGGAACTAGGCTATGATTCCCACTGTCTTTTCCAGAGTCTTGAGACAACCAATTCTGTTGCTCATCTATTTTTTGGGATGTTTCTGGTGTAAATACTGTAAATGTCTCTAACCCATATTCTAAGAAACCAGTAATTTCATTAGGTTTTTGAAGTAAAGGGTCAACTAATTCTGATGATTGTAGAGGATATAAGTCGGCATGATCCTGATCCTGGGATATTGGGTTCGTGAAATCGCTGATACTCATCTTAACTTAGTCCTTTGTGAATCGAATATTTACTGTTAGGAAAAATCGGAAAATATATATCCTTCATAAATTTGAAGGTAAGAATATACAAATTTCAAAAATAAAATCTCATCAACTCAGTAATCCTACTTTTGATTTAAATAGGTTAGAAAATTAAATCTATAAGTCAGCTAAGGACAAGATTCTATAAGTCAACTCTACTGTTAAATAATAAGAAACATATAAGGACTAGATAAGAACGCTCTTTATTTTTAAATACAACGTAGTTAGAATTTCTTTGATCCCAGAGATATTTTTTTATGAGTTAGATTTTTGTAAAAAATCTGATAATGTATTGATGACAGTTCAATCTGTTTGCCCTTTATCTGATCATTGGTATGTCTACGACTGGTTAAAGTCTAGCAACATACTTAGATTTTAAATAACTTCGCCTGTACAGGGTGAAAAACCTAGAATATCTCAAACCTCAAGGGAGTTGTAAGTAAAAAAATGAGCAAAGTTAAACAAACCGTTTATCTGATTACCGAACGTCAACGGGACGGATTGATTGGCTATCTCCAAAATTGTCCTTACCGGGAGGTTGCAGGAGCTATCCAATTTCTGACTAGCGCCCCTAGTGCTGTTCTTAATGTGGATGTACCAGAAGAACAATCTGGAAATGCTAGTGTAGAACCCGCTACTCCTTCCCCAAGCCTTGAGGTTGCATCTGTAGCTTAAAGTTAAAGATTGATTTAATAGACCTCCCTGAAAAGAATGTAGAGGCGTTCCATGGAGCGTCTCTACAAGGGTTCTATAAAAATCATTTTTTTGACTGAGCTTTAAACTCAGAACTAAATTTTCTTATTTGTTCCCTGTTCCCTGTTCCCTTCTTTGTAAGTCTATTACGAAGGATACAGGCAAAAAGTATTACCACCACGACTTTTAGCTGCTTCTAATGCTTGTTCGGCTGTGAGCATCAAATGTTCACTTGAAGCAACCATCATGGTGTCTGTACCAGTAATGCCTATACTAACGGTAATGGGTGAGTCGTGGCCAGGAATTTCTAAGATGCGGATAATCTGACGAATTTTTTGAACTACTGTTAAGGAATTGTCTAGGGTGGTGTTGGATAGGATGATGCCAAACCTTTTTTGACTGAGCCGGGAAATTAAATACAAGGGATCTAGACCGTCTTGGAGAGCGATCGCTATTGTTTGTAAATATTGATTACGTTCAAATAGGCTATGGCGATCGCTATACTCTTGAAAATGGTCAATTTCAAAGTAGATCAAGGACAGGGGAGGTTGCTCTTGTTGCAAATGCAGGGCAAAATAGTGTCTATTAACTAGGGGAAAAAGCTGATCTATTTCGTCTTCATTTTGTATAACTTCCAGTTGGCGACGATATACTTGAATTAGTTGTTGTTGGGTGCGCGATCGCTCTAAACGATTGATAATCCGAGTAGTCAAATCGAGTTTATCCACTGGCTGACAAATACAGTCATCTCCACCAACAGCTAAAGATTGCTGTATCAACTCATTATCTATCTGATCTGTGATAAACAAAATTGGCAGATGATGATATTGGGAGTCTTGTCGGACAATTTGACAAAGATCAAAACCACTCAAATTGGACATTTGTAGATCCAATAACAAAACATCAGGTTTAGTATTATTCAGAGTAGCTAGAAAATGGTCAGTATTGTGTAAACAAGTAATATCTAACCCAGCAGGACGGAGGTAATTACCCAATGTTTCCAACATCTGTGGACTATCATTGACAATCATGACTTTAGCATTACAATTTACCTGGGGAGTCACCTGAATAATGGCTTGGAAAATATCCTCTGGTGATTTAGAAGTGAAAATATAGCGATCGCTCCCCCAATGTATTGCGGCCAGTCGATTTTTTAGGGTATCTTCTGGTAGTAAGATTAAAATCGCAATTTTAGGAAACTTTTGTTTTAAACTGTGTAACCTAATTAACTCCTGCTCACATTGCTGAAAACTACACACAATCGTACTAGGAACTTCAATTTCTAGCTGCTGTGACACCGTTGACCAGTCAGGGGTTACACTCACCCGCAATCCCCAAATTAAAGCTTGATCTTCTAATGCTTGCGTTAACGGGCTATTTTCCCCAACTATCAAGACCCAAGGTAACGATGTTTGCTTTGGTAAAACTATAGGATAAGTCGGTGGTTGGACTGTTTCCTGTTGCAACTGCGTCACCAATTTAGCCAATTTGCTAATTTCCTGCTCTCCCAAATGACCATCTTGCATTAACAAAGTCTCAATATTGCGGGATAAATTCGACCCCTTCATATATCCAAACATTCCTAGAGATCCTATTAACCGATGGGCTTCAGCACAGGAATAGCTTAATTCTTGCTCATTCAGGGTATTTTGTTTGAGCGATCGCACTGCATTAGTTAACACCCCTATCCGTTGAGGTAAAGAAGCTTGAAACTCTTCAGCCATTTCTTCTATTATTTCCAAACCATCCACCAAAGATGATTGTTTTGTTTCTAAATCATCCTCAATCTCCGGTTCTATTCCTATCATATTTAATGTAGAAATATCTTTTAACCGATAGCCTAAACCATAAATAGTCTCAATTAATTCCTCCTCAATCCCTGACGCTTTTAGTCTTTGACGTAGATCTTTAATTAAATTCGTTACAGCACTCTCCGTTGGTGCATCATTAATTGACCAGAGATTATTAATAATCATTTCTCGGCTATATATCCGTTCAGGATGGCGCAAAAATAACTGCAATAAGCTATATTCTTTGGGACTTAACGGTATCACCTCTTGTTTATAGGTTACTTGCATTAAATTCATATCCAACGATAATGCTCCCCATTCAAATCTCCTCACTGGTTCATTTCCCTTACTTCGACGTGATAATGCTCGCACCCGTGCCAGTAAATGAGATGTTGTATAAGGCTTTATCAAATAGTCGTCAGCCCCCGCATCTAACCCAGTGATAATATCATCATCTGAATTTTTAGCGGTAAGCATCAAAATCGGTGTTTGCAATCCTTGACTACGCAATTTACGACAAACACTAATCCCATCTAATTTAGGTATAAGAATATCTAATAGAATTAAGTCATAATTGAATTGTTCGGCCATTTCTAAACCTGTTTGTCCATCAATTGCCGTATCAACTGCATACCGATACGCGCTCAGGGTTGTAGAAAGTAGCTCTCTATGAGATAGGTCATCTTCAACCAACAAAATTTTCATGGTTTGTATTACTGGTTTTTTATGTGATCAAACAGAAAAATATGTAATCTTCGTGATAGCTGTCAGGTAATCGAATCACATTTTACAAACAATTAATTATGTCATCATGGTGACACAAATACAGACTTAATTAATTAATTCATATTCAACACTTAAAACTGTCACATAGACACAACAATAAACGTCCTAATATGTATTCTTTGATCAAGTGTTCCCCATTTAATGGGTTTTAGCTGATGACTCTGAAAAGACGGTTTATATACCACAATTAACCACAGAATCACTGTGATATAATTATACAATTAAAATTATCTGATGTTCAATACTTAAAACTGTCACAAATTTATAACACAGTTTGTCTTTGATGTGCTGCAAGTATTCTAAAATTCGGATGCTCTCATCAGACGTTTTATATTAGGAGATATACTAAACACGGCTTAATTATTTGATTCTGTGGGTAGGGGTTTAGCAGTGCCATTGGTGTCAACTTAACGGTACAGCCTCCCAAATTTTTTCTCTGATTTGTTGTGTTTCTCGATGTCGTTTCCTGATAGCTTT
>NZ_JAYGHC010000108.1:0-4377 GCF_034932285.1 Cronbergia sp. UHCC 0137 | reverse complement strand
TTTTATCCCAACTTGTACCGTTGGCAAATTCAACCTTTTCAATTTGGTAATTAGTACCATAAGCCCAATTCTGGATAGTGATTATATCTGTTGTGCCATTGACTGAGAGATATAAATTGTATTGATCTCTCCTTAAAGTAATGTCTGTGGGAAGGATACCTGTACCAAAACGGATTGTGTCAATGTTGCCAACAGTGGGGTCATAATCAGAGATAGTATCTTGTCCATCTCCTTTATTAAAGATGTAAATGTCGTTACCATAACCACCATTTAAGGTGTCATTTCCTAATCCACCGTTAATGATGTCATTACCATTATCACCTGAAATATTGTCATTTCCTGCATTCCCAACTAGCCAATTGTCTTTTCCGTTGCTACCGTTAAGGGTGTCGTTGCTTGCAGTACCGTTGATGGTGTTATATCCCATCGTTGCCAGAGCGAAAGCAAAGCCCTGTCCTGCGATATTGCCTTGTTTTTGTAAGGCAGCTAATACTTGTTTTCCAAAGTCGCCATTGGTTTTAAGACTGTTACCAAAATCTTGCATCCAAGCAGCACCAGTAATTGCGTTTGCTGTGTATTTTGTTTGCAAAGCTTTTACAGTGTTGCTAACATCAAGATCAAACTGGTTTGTAGTGCTGTTCCAACTCAGATTGATACTGTCGTATAAACCTTTGAAGTGGGTTTGCGCCATTAGTTGGGCATAAAATGTTTGATACAACTGATCGTATGTGGTTTGTAAAGTCGCTGCCGCACGTTGAGCAGGATCTGAGTTACCACCCTGTGTAAAACGTTCGCCCAAAAAAGCTTCGATCGCATAAAGTATACGCCCGTCGGTCAAATAGCTACCGCGACTATTGACTGCATATTTGTCAGCCCCGCTCCATGAAAATAAGATTTGCTGGAACAAAGCGTGACGTGCCGCCGTATCGGTTGTAGTGGAAAATTGCTTGACTAGGTTTTGTAATTTGCTCGTCGTATCTCTAGCCATTGCTTGCCGTAGACTATGGACATTACCAAAGCCTTGCAATTCAGGTAGGGCAGCAATAGTAGCATTGACAGTAACGATATCTTGAGCGATCGCGCGGGCGGTGTCTGTAGCAAACCAGACATCGTTCATGGCGCGGGTGCTACCATCATTGCGGGTGTAGTTACCAACTTGTAGATGCTGGTTGCCTTGGGCATCTGTTATCGTCTGATCGGTAAAACCAGTATTTAGGCTTTTGACACCAGCTTGAGTCAGGGTAAGCAGTTCGCCCGTATCTACCACACCATTACTGTTGCTGTCTTTCCATACGCGCAACTGGGTATAGGCAGTGTCGGAGGCATTTATCTTGCCATCCTTGTTAATGTCAAATTCTGTCAGGGCTGCAAAACCATGCGCCGCTTTACTACCATTTTTGAGGATGGTGTTATTGCCGAACAGTTCAGAACCATTGTCTATTTTTCCATTGCTATTTCTGTCTAATACGAGCAGTCCATCATTTTTGCCAACCCAGCCTGTAGTCTCAGCAAATTTGTTGCCATCTAGATCAAAATGCACTCCAGCAGATTTACTGATTGTGTCAACCCCGTTGCCGTCTAAATCAAGAATGATCGGGCTGGTAATAGTTTTGGCTTCATTGAAGGATGCTTGAAGGGAGGTGATAAGGTCGCCTGTATCTATAACTAAGTTTTGCCCAACGTTCCAGACTCCAAAACCAAATGCTCCTAGAAATGATCCTAGAAAATTACTCCCAATTAACTTGGCTGCTTCGATTTCCTGACCGTTAGCAAAGTTTTTCTGTATTTCTGCACGAACATCAATAGAATAACGTAGAGCCATTTCTGCGCCCCACCTATCATCAAAACTTGAATTTGGGTCGTTCTTAACTGAAGTCCAATACTCAAACTCCATCTGAGCTACTTGACGATTAGCTTCAGAATTGCTTATAGGCTTTGCCATTAAAGCTTGTACTTCAGGTTTAAGAAACAACTCACCAATTCTTGCAGAGTATCGGTTTCTAAATCCGCCCACCCCAATATCATAGGGTAATAACAGACCATAGTATAATGCCCGTATTCCTTGATGAACGCCATACCCAATTGTTCCTTCGGGGAATTTCTCAGTAGCCTTCAAAGCAGCATAGCGATCTGTTCCTAAGTTTTGCAAAGACATAGTAAATCTCCGACATTTTGTAATGGTTCAAGACATTGTGGGAATGCTGAAAAGATATAAACAAACGAAACTTGTCTACAAACACCAAATTAGCAAACCATAAGTTCGTAAGTCCATAATAGAAATGGAGCTAAATTCTTAGACTTAGACATTAAAGAATCCTCAAATAATTTTAGAAAAGTTGGTTTTTGAAAGGCGGCTTTCACCCCCATTAGTTCATGCCCATGCTGGCGCAGCTACTTATCAAGGTTTGGATGCCAATCAATGAATCAATGAAATCATAAGTACTTCTGATTTAGCACGCAATTTCTAAAATTCACAGTTTGGTATATAATGTGTGAAAAATTCACACACTGCACTCGGTGGCAATAATGACATTAATACCTGCATCTCAAGATCCTAATAATTTTGAAACTTGTTTAGAGACTCTTAAGAAAGCTTATAAAAACGGTAAGGGGATTTTGCTACTTAAACTCCTTGTGATAGATCAAAAAACAGGAAAAGATATTGGAGAAACAATTGGAAAGTTTCCTAATTTTGGAACTATTACAGAATCCGCTGTAAGCGTGCAAATATCAAAAATATGTAAACTATTTGGGGTTGCCTACGAAAAAAGTAAGGCTGGCACAGAACTTAAATATCACTGCAAAAATCACCAACGATTGATCATTGATGTATATAATGAAGCGGCGAAGGAGTATGGGTGGAATCATGATAGTACTTCACCGCAACAAGAGTACGAAGTACCAGATATGCCTTCAGGATTTAACCCGTTTCGCATTGGAAATATTACAATACCAATCCAAATACTTTTCGGAACACCGGACCAACCGATTAATAACGGCGAAGAAGATATTAAGATAAATGATAAGCCTGATATTTTTCTAGAAAAAACTTCTGAATTCAAAGAAAAATTTCCTGCAAATATGCAAGAACGTTTACTAAATATTCAAGCGGAAAAAAAAGGAATTAAAGATCTTCATAATAAAACAGGAACAAAGGTTAGGATTGACTCTTTTCACCATAGTAAAACATTAACAAAAACAAAGGCTAGGATTGACTCTTTTCACCAAGGTGACGAGAGAGATGGTGATAGAAGAGGGCTGATAACCCTCGAATTTTCAAGGGTAGACTACAAAACAATGTATTTTACTAACCTATCTTTAGATATCCCAATAATTGATAGTAGTGGAGAAACGAAAACAATAAGAGAATTGTATGTCTCTGAAAATTTTACCGATTTATCAGAATCTATCCTCGCTAATCCTGGCTCTGTTGATGTGGCTGTTATCTGCGAAAATAAGAATTCCCGTCAACTTATTATTAGAAAACGAGGAAATATTAGTCTTTACAGAGGATGGTACCAAGTTTCTGCTACAGGATATATAGATGCAAGCCATAAGGACGAACATGGTGCTGCTAGCCCTTTTGTCACAGCGGCTATTGAATCAAATCAAGAAATTGCTGGGAGCTTAGAGGCAAAGCCCTCTGACTTTAACCTGATTGGTCTTGGTATTAGATGGATAGATTTATATCCATCTTTTTTTGGATATATCGAGACAAACAAATCTGACGAACAATTAATAGGTGATTTTTGTAGAGATCCCCATGAGGGTAGTTTATCAACAATACCTTTTACCCCTGAATCAGTTTTAGAACATATTGCCAATAATAAATGGGTCGCTTTTAGTGCTTTGTGTGCCATAGCAACTCTTTTAAAATTCTTTCCAAGAGATGAAGTTAAAAAAGCTGCTTGTAATGTACAAGAAAAGAACTGGAGAGACTTTATAGAGTATGAAACACAAAAGTGATTTCATCTGAATTTAAGAACTATGACAGGAAATACTGAAGTTATTTCCTGCTAATATTGTTTGACCACGAGTAGATCCTTACTACCTTCCTCACCGAACAGTTTCTTAAAACCGAAATCTGTATAAAGATTAAAGTATTTTGCAGCCATAACTACTCCTCTAAGATTATTTCTAATGAAATACTCTAGAAAACTCTGTCTAATATTTCCTGTATAGCACAAAAAATGGTTGCAAGTCTATTAATTGGCATTATTCGCTCAAATTCTTTTAATAGCTTCCTGTGATAAGCCAGTTGATTCTGCAATAATTTCTATAGCTATATTCTGCTCTTTCAAAGCTTTGGCAACTTTTTCAATCCCCTTTTCAATCCCCTTTTCAATTCCCTTTTCAATCCCCTTTTCAATGCCGACC
>NZ_JAYGHC010000107.1:1709-4734 GCF_034932285.1 Cronbergia sp. UHCC 0137 | reverse complement strand
GAAGAATAGACCTGGCATCGAGCTATTTTGGCGTGGGGCAACCCCCAAACTATCGTCGCCGCAGCAGCGTTTCACCTCTGAGTTCGGGAAGGGATCAGTGTGGTTCCACCGCGCAATAGACACCAGGAAAACTTGTAAGAGTCAGAGACCCTGAAGACTGCAAAAAGAAAGAAAAAGTTGAAAATGAGAGGTCAAGCCCTCGGTCTGTTAGCACGGCTCGGCTACATACATTACTGCACTTCCACCTACCGCCTAAGAACCTGTGTTCTACAGGTGACCTTACCTACTATTAGTAGTGAGAGCACTCATCTTGAGGTGGGCTTCCCACTTAGATGCTTTCAGCGGTTATCCGCTCCGCACTTGGCTACCCAGCGTTTACCGTTGGTACGATAACTGGTACACCAGCGGTGCGTCCTTCCCGGTCCTCTCGTACTAAGGAAGGCTCCTCTCAATGCTCTTGCGCCTGCACCGGATATGGACCGAACTGTCTCACGACGTTCTGAACCCAGCTCACGTACCGCTTTAATGGGCGAACAGCCCAACCCTTGGGACGTACTTCCGCCCCAGGTTGCGATGAGCCGACATCGAGGTGCCAAACCTCCCCGTCGATGTGGACTCTTGGGGGAGATCAGCCTGTTATCCCTAGAGTAACTTTTATCCGTTGAGCGACGGCCATTCCACTCTGCGCCGTCGGATCACTAAGGCCTACTTTCGTACCTGCTCGACTTGTTGGTCTTGCAGTCAAGCTCCCTTTATGCCTTTACACTCGTCGCACGGTTTCCAAGCGTGCTGAGGGAACCTTTGCGCGCCTCCGTTACCTTTTAGGAGGCGACCGCCCCAGTCAAACTGCCCACCTGAAACTGTCCTCTCTCCGGCTGACGGAGATGAGTTAGAATCCTAGCTTCGCCAGAGTGGTATCTCACCGTTAGCTCCATATTCCCCACAAGGAATACTTCATCGCTTCCCACCTATCCTGCGCAAGCGAAGCCCGGACACAATTCCAGGCTACAGTAAAGCTTCATAGGGTCTTTCTGTCCAGGTGCAGGTAGTCCGTATCTTCACAGACATTCCTATTTCGCCGAGTCTCTCTCTGAGACACCATCCAGATCGTTACGCCTTTCGTGCGGGTCGGAACTTACCCGACAAGGAATTTCGCTACCTTAGGACCGTTATAGTTACGGCCGCCGTTCACCGGGGCTTCGGTCGCTAGCTTTACGTTTCCGCTGACCAACTTCCTTAACCTTCCGGCACTGGGCAGGCGTCAGCCCCCATACGTCCTCTTTCGAGTTTGCGGAGACCTGTGTTTTTGGTAAACAGTCGCCTGGATCTCTTCACTGCGACCCACTTCTTAGGTGGGCACCCCTTCTTCCGAAGTTACGGGGCCATTTTGCCGAGTTCCTTAGAGAGAGTTATCTCGCGCCCCTTGGTATTCTCAACCTCCCTACCTGTGTCGGTTTCGGGTACGGGTACGATGTCTTCATCATATTACTAGCTTTTCTTGGCACTATCCTTCACCACGCGACCGTCGTAACGGTCTCCCAAACCAATCAGGGTATGGCTATCTTTCATGCGTCCCTAGTAATACTCCCACATCCTAGTCAGGGATTATTCACCCTGTGTCCATCGACTACGCCTTTCGACCTCGCCTTAGGTCCCGACTAACCCTCCGTGGACGAACCTGGCGGAGGAACCCTTAGGGTTTCGGGGTGTATGATTCTCACATACATTTGCGCTACTCAAGCCGACATTCTCACTTCCGTTTCGTCCACAGCTGCTCGCCGCTACTGCTTCAACCTACGACGGAACGCTCCCCTACCGATTAATTTCTTAATCCCACAGCTTCGGTACATCACTTAGCCCCGTTCATTTTCGGCGCAAGATCGCTTGACTAGTGAGCTATTACGCACTCTTTTAAGGTTGGCTGCTTCTAGGCAAACCTCCTAGTTGTCTATGCAATCTCACCTCCTTTATCACTTAGTGATGATTTGGGGACCTTAGCTGGTGGTCTGGGCTGTTTCCCTCTTGACAATGAAGCTTATCCCCCACTGTCTCACTGGCAATGTGTTCTCTGGGTATTCTTAGTTTGTCTCGATTTGGTACCGGTCTCCCAGCCCGCACCGAAACAGTGCTTTACCCCCCAGATTTAATCATTACCGCTGCGCCTAAACACATTTCGGGGAGAACCAGCTAGCTCCTGGTTCGATTGGCATTTCACCCCTAACCACAGCTCATCCGCTGATTTTTCAACATCAGTCGGTTCGGACCTCCACTTGGTGTTACCCAAGCTTCATCCTGGCCATGGTTAGATCACCAGGGTTCGGGTCTATAAACACTGATTATCGCCCTTTTCAGACTCGGTTTCCCTTTGGCTCCAGCATTCCCGCTTTAACCTACCAGTGCCTATAAGTCGCCGGCTCATTCTTCAACAGGCACGCGGTCATCCGTTTAATCGGACTCCCACTGCTTGTAAGCTAATGGTTTCATGTTCTATTTCACTCCCCTTCTGGGGTTCTTTTCACCTTTCCCTCGCGGTACTTGTTCGCTATCGGTCACACAGTAGTATTTAGCCTTACGAGGTGGTCCTCGCTGATTCATACGGAATTTCACGTGCTCCGTACTACTCGGGATTCAGCTACTATCCTTTGATTTTCGACTACGGGACTTTCACCCCCTCTGGTACAGTATTTAGCTGTTTCGTCTAACCTCTAGATTCGATATCGCTGTCCCACTACCCCAGAGGATAAATCCCCTGGTTTAGGCTCTTCCCCTTTCGCTCACCACTACTTAGGGAATCTCTATTTTGATTTCTCTTCCTCCAGCTACTAAGATGTTTCAATTCGCTGGGTTGGCTCTTTCCTGCCTATATATTCAGCAGGTAGTATTTAGGGTTGCCCCATTCGGACATCTCCGGCTCTTCGTTTGCTTCCAACTCCCCGGAGTATTTCGTCGGTAACCACGTCCTTCTTCGCCTCTGTGTGCCTAGGTATCCACCATTAGCCCTTATTAGCTTGACCACTAATTCTTG
>NZ_JAYGHC010000106.1:0-4894 GCF_034932285.1 Cronbergia sp. UHCC 0137 | reverse complement strand
TAATCCCACCCCTAAAAAGAGTGGGCTTTTCTCACGCTAAATTTTTGTAACCCTTTGGGCAATTGGACTCTACCAACATGACAAAAGAAAACTGAGTTAAGGATAGTTTCTGTAAACATCCTTGATCATTGAAACTACCCAATTGACTGCAAAGTCACCTGTACATCCATAACCAAATTGTTTTCTAATGTTGCTGGTTATTTCATTAATTAAAATGTCTCGACTCAAACCTGCCAAATTATTACCTTGGAGTATTGAGGAAATCCCTGTAACTACGCGAGAAGATGTTTCGCTGTCAATATTTTTTCTTTCGAGACTACATATAATAATAGTTTCAGCTAAGGCGATCGCAAAATTCTTACCAGGAGTTACATGATTTGCATAAAAAAGATATTGAGATGGTTGTGAACCATAATTGACTATCTTGATATATGCATATCTATCTTGTGAAATTGTTGGCGTAGTAACTAACTCTGTTCTAACTCCTGTATTCACTCCTTTAGCTAATGGCTTCCAGCCTCCAGAGTAGTCATATATGTAAATATCAAAATCCCCTCTACGACTATGATTTTTGAGTGTAAAAACCCCAAAGCTATAAGCAGGAACTTTATACTTATAGTAAGTAACGCCTTGAGATTTCAGTGTTTCATAGTAATATCTATCATTGCGATGCTTGAATTCTGTAAATTCCTGTGCATTAGCAATACCTAGAGAAGTAAAAAATACGCTAAATGCTGTAATACCTGCCAGTAATTTCTTCATTTTGCTATTTCCTGAAAATTGTAGTAATTAATCAATATATTCCAGTCAAAACTGTTATCTGGATAAGATGGAAATTTTGTCTATACCACAATTAACATTGGTTACAGTCAAGAACAGTAGATAATGTGCGAACGACGAAATAATTGCTTGTGTGGTTTGTAATTTCAGAATGTTTCATTGATTCCGTCATTCGCACAAAATGCCTATTTAAATAGGTAGGAACAATTAAAGATAACTATGTGAAGAAAAATTAAGGATGATCAAACCTTCTTGCCTCGTGCCTTCTGCTCCCTGTCTCATCCTAATGATAAATATTCATGCCCACCTAAGTTAGGTAGGGGTTAAAAATTGTCGTTGCGGCAAGGGAACAGCAAGAGAGTTTTGAGCGATTTTACTTTTCTTCACATACCTTTAATTTTTTCTGTTAACCTACTTACTGAATAATTGTTATTGTCTGTAAACTCATACAGTTTCTTCAAGAAGCTTATCAGTGATAGCTTCTATTGCTTTCCATTGAGTAAGAATTTGCCTATCAAGGGCATTTAAACGATACACTTCTGCTGTTTTGTTAATTTCTTGAGATTCTTTTTGAGCCAAAAGCTCTTGTAACTCTGCTTTGCGAGATGAAATATCACTGTCAATTCTCTGAGTTACTTCATTCTCAAAGTTATTAAAAATTTCTTTTACGAAATTATAAACTTTTATCCTTTCTGCGTTAGCAACATTCGGCAAACTCTCTTTCATCTTTTCTTTAGTTAACTTGACTAACTTATTTCTGGCTAATCGTAATTGAACAGCACCTGCAACTAAACCAGCTAAAGCTATACCGATTGGTCCTAAAAAAGTCCCCCCACCATATAGTAACAAGATATTAGCTCCTACAGCAGTCAGAAATTGACCAATTAAACTTTTCCAATCTAAAGCTCCAAAACCTACTAAAGCAGCCCCCGCAGGATTACCTAAAAATATCCCAGCAGCAGCCCCTGCCCATCTCGTCCAGCCAGGAATTCGTTCTTCAGAAGAAACGGTTCCTGTTTCTATTTTTTGTTCATTCAGTTTCGCATAAATTTTATCTGTTACTTGGGTATAAGCATCGCCATAATTTTCGGCACTTTTAGCAATTTGAAAAAAAGCTTCTTTCAGTTTTTGTTCTGCTTTTTTAGTCCAGTCTGCTATCTTGTCATTAGAATACTGATTAAATGCCTGTTCCAAATTATCTTGAAACTCTTTTCGTTTACCATTTTTAAGTAAATCAAAGACTTTCAGGTCAGGTTGGTATGGGGTAAAATCGGTTTCAAATGTACTATCTAAATTAGAAAGATAATTACAAAAATCATCTGCCAATTCATTAGCGTAACGTTCTGATTTAGTCCGGATTTCATGTTGAAATCCATCCCTAATCTCAACCAACTGATTGAATTCCGGCTGAACCTCTTGAATTTTTTGTTTTAGTTCTTCTGCTCCTGTATCTAGTAAAGTTATGCGTATTCCCACAGCTTCATGAACCTGATGATAGATTTGACGAACTAACCCTTTAACATTTAGTAGCTCGGCAATAATTCGTTTTTGAGTGAGGAAAGGGCGTAAGACATCGAAAAATTTATCGAACCCAGTTCCTTCTAGTGAACCAGAGGGATTTTTCGTGCGAGCTTTAAAAGCTGCTAAAGAATTTAGCTCAAATACTCTTTGCTCATAGAGATTTCTGCCGTTGTTTTGACAATAAGCAGATAGATTGCTTTGAAATACCTGACGAAGTTTATTTTCAGCTTCTGGCAATTCATCTTTACTTTCTATTTTTTGAGCAATTAAATCCCAATTATTAATCAGAAAAAAAGTAGCTAATTCTTTGTCATGAATATAATTTTCTAAGTAACGTCGCTCTGCTTGAGTACATGGTTGCGTAGCAGAAAGAACGAAAAGAATTGCATGACAATTATTGATATAACCCAGAGCTAAATTATTTCGGGATTCGGTATCATTTAAGCCAGGACTGTCAATTAATTCTACTCCCTTTTCTAAAATATCTAGGGGATACTCGATAACAGCGTATTCTACATCTGGAAACGCTGCTATTCCTTCTTCTTCCAATTTCTTGGCTTCATCGGGAGGGATAGTGTAGCGTTCTTTAAAGCTATCAAAATCCATTGCTTCTGGTTGTTTATCGTCATTAAAATGAATAATTACTTGTTTGTTTTCTCCATAACGAACAACAGTCAGAACTGCTGTGCAAGGATTAACGCCTGTAGGCAAGATTTTTTCCCCAATAATGGCATTCAATAAGGTGCTTTTACCTCGTTTCATATCTCCTAGCACGAGTAATCGGAATACACCTTGACGCAAATTTTCACTAACATTATTGAGATATGTGATATCCTGCTCAAATCCCAATTTACCAGAGCTATCTTCACCTGCAATTTCCGATTGCATCAGTATGTTTGCTGCTTTATTTAAAATTTCAGCAGTTTCTCGACGAACTTTGGTGGCTTTTTCTAAATCATTACCAAATCGGTCTCCTTCGTTGACAAAAGTTTGTTCCGTTGCCGTATTCATAGTATTAGTTTCACTTACATTGATTAGTTCAAGGATATTAAACGCAGATTCATTGTTATTCATGATTTTCATCTCCCGATTCAAATGTGTAAAAAACATCCACTTTTCGCGGATTACCTTTTTTAGATGAACCATATACTAATACAGCACAGCGTAAATAAGATGACCATTAAAAGCTACGAAAATTTGATTGATTACAAGGCTTGAAAATAGTTAATTCACTTACGCATGGAATGAAAGCTTGCTTAGTTATGGGACTGACAAAATTAATTAGATTTTTGTAGTGAGTCGATTCTCCGTGTGATAGAATTTATTTGTTGATTATAGTTATTGATTTCAACAGCATAGGAAGTTAAATCGGTAGCGACCTTAGCACAATGTTGAAAATTTTGCTGATTTAAACAATAATTAGTGCCAACTATTCCCATACCTGCTAATAATACTTTGGTAGTTGGATCTAAACTTTGTTCTAAGATTGCAAAAATCCCTACTCCTGAAATTAATAAAGCAGCAGATGCTTTAGGATTCGTTAACATATAAAAACCTATTTTTGTCTGTAGATTTTCTGCTTGTATTTTGTAATCTTCCCGACGATCCAGCAATTGTTGAATTTCATAATCATATTGAGCTAGTGCCATGCTTGGATACAAGTAAGTGAGGGAAAGTGCAACACTGAATAATATCTTTTTGATGTTCATTGAAGAATTGTTAGAGGGTTTAAAAAAATTGATACCTGAAGTATTGAGCATATTTTTGTTATCCTTTGTTTGAGGTAAATAATCTTAATGTTAGCGAATATACATCGTATTTCGCCGTTAGAAGGTACATATCTAACTATGCAAACGGCTGTATGAATGGGCAGGTTATCTTCTCAGGAGTATTTGACAGCGATAATTTTGATAACAAGCTTGCTGTTTCTACTTTTGATATCTATGAATTTACAGGTAGTGACCATAGAGCGATTACCTATTTATGCGAATGACAAAATTCATGATATATTCTGCGATCGCACATCAATCGCGCGACCTGAAATGGTCGTTTAGTATGGGAAGCCTACTTCTCTAGAGAATTCATACCCTCTACCCCTGCGTAAAAGACTAATATTAGTCCGGTCACATCCGTAGTAAGTAATGAAAAGGATGGAGTGCAGACCACGAAAGTAGCCCGAACTGACAGCCTAACCTGGATTATTCATGAGAGAGTCAAGGACAAGCCTGAAAACCTGATCTAGTAAGCGATATGGAGATTCGACACCAATAACAGTCTGTCATCTCTATCTATTAGCGACTGATGATTATTTAATTATTTAAAATAAAAGAAAAAATAAGAATATAATTATATTATTGTCTATAATAAAATATTATAAATAATCCTATTTGAGATGAAAGAATTGACAGCTAATATTCCCTTAAATTTTCATACACCAAAACCATTAGAAGTCAAATTCTCTGGATTAGATTAATTCGTAATTATAAAGACCCGCAATTAAGTTGTCTCTTAATCCGAATCTTCGATGTCTGTTACGATAGGGATAAGAGAGAATTTTAAAAATCTTTAACCGACGATTAATGTGTTCTATTAT
>NZ_JAYGHC010000105.1:3826-5066 GCF_034932285.1 Cronbergia sp. UHCC 0137 | reverse complement strand
GAGTATAACTTAAACAGGATTAGCTGCAAATGAGCTCACTGAAGGAGCAACTGAATTAGTATCTCGCAACCAAGTTACAATTTTCTTACTAGCTACTTCCCGAATTACACCTCCAACCCGTTCAAATGTTCCATCTTTTAGCCCTTTAACAACCCAATCTGCTAATAGAAAGGTAACTTGAATTGGTAAACTCATAATTTTTTCCTGGTTGTCAAAACTTCAGCAGCGTTATGTATAACAATGAAATTGTATATTATTTTATATCGCAATACATAACCATGCTTAGTTAATTATCCTTATAGTGTTGTATCTTGAGAATATAGTGAAATGTTTTTTAATGTTTGCGTGGTGTGTTGGATAAATACCGCAAAGGAAATAAAAAGAGCGTTGCTTATGGCAAGCGATGCGATCGCAATTTAGTTATATAATTAAGGATTAATATCTGTAACTGTGGTTTTGGAAAGTTGACTTCAGTGCTTTCAACGCTGCGTTGGAACGTGGTTTCCATCCCCTTGCGGGGAAGTGCTTTTGGAAAGGGTTCACTTCTGGAAGGCTTACGGGGTAATGGTTTGAGATACCCAAATCTACACCACTCTGAAAAACAAGAAAAATTTCTCTAAAATAGATAAATTTTGGTGCTTGAAACCCTTGCTGGATAAGGCATCCACACCACTCAACGAATTTATGCGGTTTTCAAAGTTGGGGGGAGTGGTGTCGATAAAATTCAAGACGCTATTTAAAAAGTATATTATCTGACTCAAATTGTCAAGCTGAAATTTATTTTTGATGATAACTACAGTTAGAACTAGAGGTTTCGTCAGAGATTCAGAAGATACTCATGGGCAAATGTGAGCAAGTGTGTAAATGTTGTTATGATTTCATAAATTAGAGACTGAACTAAATCACCAAAATTTAGTCAGTGTTTAAAATTCTTTCAGGAGGAATTTCCTTTGTCTCGTCGCTATCTATTTACCTCTGAGTCAGTTACCGAAGGTCATCCAGATAAAATCTGCGATCAAATTTCAGATACCATTCTCGATGCACTACTCTCCCAAGACCCCAGAAGCCGTGTTGCGGCGGAAGTGGTCGTTAATACTGGTTTAGTGCTGATTACTGGCGAAATCACCACCAAAGCCAATGTAAATTATGTTAATCTGGCTAGAAAGAAAATCGCGGAAATTGGCTATACCGATGCCGTTAACGGATTTTCTGCCAATAGCACCAGTGTTTTGATAGCTTT
>NZ_JAYGHC010000105.1:0-3729 GCF_034932285.1 Cronbergia sp. UHCC 0137 | reverse complement strand
AAGGGATCATGTTTGGTTTTGCTTGCAATGAAACTCCAGAATTGATGCCTTTACCTATCAGTCTGGCTCACCGCATTGCCCGTAGACTAGCAGCAGTTCGCAAAACAGGCGATTTGCCCTATTTACGCCCAGATGGTAAAACCCAAGTTACCGTGGCCTATGAAGATGGCAAACCCGTAGGGATTGATACTATCTTGGTTTCTACCCAACATACACCTAATATTGGGGATATTAGTGATGATGCGGAAGTACAAGCCAAGATTAAAGCTGACTTATGGTCATCTGTCGTAGAACCTGTGTTTGGTGATATTAATATCAAACCAAATGAGGATACCCGATTCCTAGTTAATCCGACTGGTAAATTTGTTATCGGTGGACCTCAAGGAGACTCTGGTTTAACCGGACGGAAAATTATTGTGGATACCTATGGTGGTTATTCACGACACGGTGGTGGTGCTTTTTCTGGTAAAGATCCCACCAAAGTAGACCGTTCTGCTGCTTATGCTGCTCGCTATGCTGCTAAAAATATTGTGGCGGCTGGTTTAGCAGAGAAATGTGAAGTGCAGCTAAGTTATGCCATTGGTGTAGCACGACCAGTTAGTATTTTGGTCGATACTTTTGGTACTAGCACTGTAGATGATGATGTCTTGCTGGAATTGGTTAAACAACATTTTGAGTTACGTCCAGCAGGAATTATCCATATTTTCAATTTACAGAACCTTCCCAGTGAAAGGGGCGGACGTTTCTATCAGGACGTTGCGGCTTACGGTCACTTAGGACGGACTGATTTAGATTTACCTTGGGAACGTACTGATAAGGCGGATGTATTAAGGCAAGCTGTTGATAAATTGCTTGTAGATACAAATAATTCCGTGAAAGAGAATGCTTCAGCTTTAAGTTAATCTTTCATTTTTCCTAAAAAATACCTCTGCTTTCATTAATTTGAAGCAGAGGTTTTTTGATATCAGACATGAAGCGAAAATTATAGCAACCGCCAAGGTGGTTAGGACATCAATTGTTAGCGCAGCTTGACGTAAGCCATTGATGAAACGAGTCTCACAACAGGGTTTTACTCCTGACTCCTGACTCCTGACTCCTGCTATAAATATGTGTTTCCTAGAACTATTGTAGAGACGTTCCATGGAACGTCTCTAGATTCTTTCCTGGAGATGTCATGTCTATTGTTTTTCTATGGGGAGTTACAGCCTATTCCATTTGTTGTTAATCCCAATCGGGAATTTGGGCATCTTCTCCACCAACACCGATCGCTGTATTATGTATTTGTGCATCGGTGATGGTTAAGTCATTCATTGATGCTTGATACACGTTTGAGTCGTTAAGTGTTGCTTTGGTCAAGTTTGCCCCGTTGAGATTGGCTTGCTTCAAATTAACGTTAGTCACAAAGGCTGATGTTAAATTAGCACCTGCTAAATTAGCTCCAGTGAGGTCTGCACCTTCGAGGTTAGCTTCTGTTAAGTTGGCTCCCTGAAGATTTGCTCCCCGCAGATCCGCACCGATTAAATGAGCGCCGCTGAGGTTTGCTCCTGATAAATGGCAACTTACACATTCCCCAGTTGACAGCAGCTTGTATAAGTCTTGTTTGTTTTCAGCTTGTACTGAGTTGCTTAAAAGTAGGGGAGTCGCTAAGGCTATGACAGTTAATAGCTGGAGTTTCATAATTTTTCCCCTTTGGAATCAAATAGCGTCCGTTCTTTACCTCACAACTCTATTATCTCATAAAATTGATCAAGAAGATTGATTTATCTCACAAGCTAGATGTGAGGTTTCAAGATTTGGTTATGGGAGTCAAAAGTATTATTGGTGTTGGTTTTGAGTATGTCTGGTGGAGGGATAAAGCTAAATTGTTGTAGTTAAATATTGTGTTAATTTTTTTTAAGGCAGATAAAGTAACTGAGTAGGTAGGGGTTTAGCATCGCTCATAGGTGTCAGATCGAGATAATATACACATAAATCTAAGTAAACTAGGAATAGAATGAAAGCGAGAAGATAAACCCAATTTTAATTCATGGGCAAGAGTCTAAGGGGAAAACATTTGGGTTATTTCGGAATTTTATGAAGGTTAAAATCTCAGCCATTTAAAGTATATCTATAGGAGGATTTACACGATGTTTACTGTAAGAACCCTTTACGAAACTGACTTTAATCTCTGGTTAGAACAAACTGCGTGTTTACTCAAGGAAGGGAAATTAGATCAATTAGATATTGAAAATTTACTTGAAGAAATTGAAGGAATGAGTCGTAGTGAAAAAGATGCTTTAGAGAGTAATTTAATCCGGGTATTTCAACATTTACTCAAATGGAATTATCAGCCTCAAAAACGCTCTCCCAGTTGGTCTTATACGATTATTGAACATTCTCGAAGATTAAACAAAGCGTTTAAAAATAGTCCTAGTTTGAAGCGTCACTTTGATTCTGTATTCGATGAATGTTACTATGAAGCTTGTAAAGCGGCTGCTGTTGAAACACAATCCCTTTTAGCCACTTTTCCTGAATTATGTCCCTTTAGCAAATCCGATGTTTTAAACATTAATCCCGATGACTATTTGCTTGAATAATCTTTAGATAGCTTCATCAGAAATAATAGTCCACTAATTATTAATGTTGTGGTGGTTGAGAAGATATTGTTCATGGCTTTAACTCGCCATCTCATCGCTAGAATATTACACTACAACCTTTTCTAACGCAACTGTATTGGATGATAATCGCTAACTAGAAATTTTCCAAATAAAATAAACAAGCCAAGCTATAGGATTAAGTTCTTGTAGGCTGATAATAGCTTGATATTTTGAAGTGTATAGGGATTTCCAAAATACACAATATATGTTAAATTACCAGTAATTTCATAAAATTTTGTACTAAAACTTTAAATACTTATGCCTTTTTAGGTATAAGTATAACTCTATTTTTGATGGGGTTTATTTCCATAAAATGAGCCATTGTATCGCTCCCCATTGTCCAAAACCTATTGACCCAGCGAATGCAAATAATCCTATTTGTCGTAACTGTGGGTCACAACTACTGCTGCAAAATCGCTATCGGGTACTTAAACAACTGGGACAAGGTGGTTTTGGGAACACTTTTGAAATTGACGACGGTGGAAAAACCAAAGTTTTAAAAGTGCTAACAGAGAATAACCCCAAAGCCGTTGAACTGTTTCAACAAGAAGCCAAGGTTTTGAGTCAGTTAAATAGTGTGGGTATTCCCAAAGTAGAAGCAGACGGTTATTTTACCTTTTTACCTAAAAATAGCTCTGTACCATTGAATTGCTTGGTAATGGAGAAAATTGAAGGAGTAAATTTAGATCAATGGATGAAATTTCGTAATTATCAAACTATTTCTGAAAATCAAGCTCTCAATTGGCTGAAACAAATTGTAGAAATTCTCGCTTTAGTACACGCTCAACAATATTTTCATCGTGATATTAAGCCTGAAAATATCATGTTGCGACCAAGTGGGCAACTTGTTTTAATTGATTTTGGTGCAGTTCGACAAATCACAACAACAATTTTGGCGGGAAATTCCCATACTAGAATTATTTCTCAAGGTTATTCACCACCAGAACAACAAAACGGTTATTCAGTACAACAGTCAGACTTTTTTGCATTAGGACGGACTTTTATATTTTTGCTGACAGATAGAAGTAGGTTGGGTTGACGCAAGGAAACCCAACAATAACCAATAATAGAGTAACTTAAAATTAATGATAAT
>NZ_JAYGHC010000104.1:0-5347 GCF_034932285.1 Cronbergia sp. UHCC 0137 | reverse complement strand
ATTTAACCAATGTCAATGGCACCCTCTACTTTACTGCTAATGACGGCGTTAATGGTAGGAAGATTTGGACTACCGATGGAACTTCGGCAAATACCCAAATTGCTGATATGGCTCTTTTCCCAACGGGGCTAGTCAGCTTTTTAGACAAGTTGTTTTTCCAAGCAGCAAGCCCAGATGGACTCAGAGCAGGGCTACAATTTTTAGATGTACAACCTTTAAATACAGTTAAATTTGGCTCTACCATCAGCGATAACATTACCCTCGAACCAAGCCAAAAGAGTCAAATCCTGTTTAGTGGTGATGGCGCAGACACAGTTGAATCAGTTACATCAGACAATCTCACCACAATTATTACTGGCACTGGTGATGATGTGGTGATTGTCGGGGGCAATTCTTCTGTACTTGCTGGTGATGGCAACGACCAGGTGAGGATTGGTGCCACAGGCCCCGTTGGTAACACCTCCGTCAATGCTGGTAACGGCAATGACACCATAGTGGTAGTAGAAGCAAGTACCAATAACAACCTGTTCGGTGCTGCTGGTATTGACAACCTAGAAGTAGTGGAAGGTGCCAATCAATTCCTATTTGGTGGTTCCGGTAATGATATTCTGCGTAGTAGTGGTAGCAATAACCGCCTCTACGGTGGTTCTGGCAATGATCAACTAACCGCGAACATCAATGACTTACTCTATGGTGGTGATGGAGATGATATTCTCTTTGCTGGCCAAGGTGGTGGCAATCGTTTAACTGGGGGTAATGATGTTGACCAATTCTGGATTGCCAATGCTAGTCTCCCAAGCAGTAAAAACATTGTGACTGATTTTGTATTAGGAACAGATGTGATTGGAATTGGTGGTATTGGGGTAACTCAATTGAGCCAACTGACATTAATGCAAGACGGTAACGACACCTTGGTGAAACTTGGTAATACTGAATTGGCATCATTGATAAATATTCAAGCTAGTACCTTGATGGCAAATAACTTTACCTTTGCTTAGAGATTATTAAAAAGTAATCCCTGAATAGAAAAGTAGGGGTAATTCATGGATTGCCTCTACTTTTAAAATTACCCGCGAATCACAATTATACTGCGTCCTGCGGGACTGGTGGCATTTTCTGTGGTGGTGCGTAGGCGAAGCCCGTCGTAGACATCGCTTAATGGCAATAAACCTTCACGGCGATCGAATATCACTAACCAACCCGTATCCAAATTTAACCCCGATAGATACTTATCCAATTGTTTTAATCCTTCTACTAAAGGATCTGGTTTACCGTCTCGCCATACTTTTAATTCCATACCTAAAGTTAAATCCCCATAGCGCAAACAAAGATCCATCCGCCCCGAACCCACTGCATATTCTCTTTCTAATGTGCCACCACCATTAACTACACGATGCAGAAAAGCCATTAACACTAAATGCGGTGCAATTTCAGGATAGGGGGTACTTTTAAATAATGGTTCTCCATGTTGTTGCCAAAATTCTAGAAATGCTGCCAATAGTTCCATTGGTAACATTTCCCCAGTCTCACTTAACCATCGCGGTTCAATCCTGCCGATGGAAGCGTTAGTGGTGTAGCTTAAAACTCTGGGTAAAACTTCTTGATAAATGGGATTAGCAATTTCTAAACCTCTTTTATTATCCATTTTGCATAGTCCCAAATCTAACAAATATCGAATATCGTCATTGGGAACATTCGGTAAATCTTGCCCTGCTAAAATTGGTTCTATGAGTCTCTTAACGCAATCTTCTCTCAATCTTTCAGCTAGGCTATCTAAATGGGTATCTTGTCGCTGAATTAAAATCTCCTTTGCTTGATTAATTAAATCCACTGTTATGGGAATTTCGACATTTTTAGTAATATATTCGACAACTTCTTTGGCTAAGGCATTGACTAACCAAGGTTGACCATCGGTTAAATAAAATGCTCGTTCAATTGCTTCAGGGGTGAAAATTTGTCCAGATGCTTCGGTATGCTGCTGATAAAGGTTTTGTACATCTTGGAAACTAAAATTACCTAAAGTAAGGGAACGGACTTTTATATTAAATGGACTTGATGTATTAAGGCGTTGACTGCCACCAGATGCAACTTTATAATCGCGCACATCGCGCATTCCAATTAAACATAAAGAATGGGGAAAACCCTGGGGACGATTGGGATAACCAGATCGCAGTTGTCTGAGTACCGAGATTAATGTTTCATCACTCAAGGCATCTATTTCATCGAGAAATACGACTAGAGGACGGGATGATTTTCTTGCCCAGGTACTTAATAATGTACCGATTAGGCTTCCTGCACTGGTATCTGGCCATTCTGGAGGATAAAGCTCTTCCGGCAGTCGATATTGAATAGATTGTTTCCATTCATCTAAAATGGCACGTTCGGCAGCCCCTGGATCGTGGGAAAAAACCGCTCCAACTTCCAGAGACAGCATCACGGCTGTATAAGCTCCACTGGCAGTCAATTCCTGTCCCAAGGTTAACATTGCTGTGGTTTTACCCACTTGTCGCGGTGCATGGATGACAAAATAATTGCGCTGATCAATCAGTTGTTTTAGTTCAGGTATTCGTTCTGAAGCAGACAGCATATAATGGATATCTGGTTGGCAGGGTCCTGCTGTGTTAAACCATTTGGGCATATTAACTTTGCTCAGTAAATGTCTACAGATTTAGTTTAAGCGATCGCCTAAATATTTTTCCCAATTCCCGCAAGCTCGGTTAATCTCTATAATCTGTGATCACTAAATTAACAGATGGGGAATTAATTAGGGGTTTAATAAATAATTCTGGGTGTAAAGAACGCCAAAAATAATAGACAAATTCTTCTATTTGTGTGTCACTCATACCCGATTTTCCAGCCGCAATCATTTGTTTTTCTGCTTGTTTACGCCATGCTAAGGAATAACGGTAATCTCTAGGATAAAGTACGATTAATCCATCTAAAAATTCCCACAGGGGTAGATATTCTTTGAGTCGTTCATTCATATCACGGGCAAATTCTCGGTCTTCCTCGGTGATAATTGGTGGTGGTGCGGTCGTAAATATGTCCGGGGAAATTGGTTGCACACCGACAAACCACCCTTCAAAGAGTATAATATCTATGTTATTGATAATTTCTGGTGTTGCGCGATCGCCCTCTCCTCCATGAGCAGATTTATCAAATCGAGGAACTGTGAAAGGACTCTTGCCTTGACGAATTTGCTCGAATAGAGTTAAACCTAAGTTAATGTCGTGAGTTCCTGGTGGACCTCGCCAAATTAATCGGGGATCATCCTGTTTTAACTTTAAGCGATCGCTATAAGTTTTATATAAGTCATCTAACGACAAACTCAAGGTCTGATATCCCCAATCTTGGAGAATCAAACTAAGAATGTGTGACATTGTAGTTTTGCCAGTTCCCTGTCCCCCTAAAATCCCTTGAATCATTGGTCTATCTAAGTTCTGCCGCTTTGATGCCAGATCGATCCCCAAGGGTAGCCACAAATCCCACAACATTTGTAACATCTTTTGGTGCGACATTTGTAGTTTACTTTCGCAAAACTCACCAATTTTTGGGAATACTAAGGGGAGAAGTTGCAATTTTTTTTGAATTACTGCATCTACATTGATTGGTGTAATATTAAAGGTTTTTGCCCTTAAACTATCTGCTAAAGCTGCTTTTTTCGCTAAATCCAACCCTGATGGATTGATTACACCCGTTGCTAAAATTTCACTTAACCATTCATTCAACATGATTTATGAACCCAACTTAAAGGCTTCTAAAAATAGTCCGTAGATAAAACCAACTTTTAGATAATTGAGTAGTTCTACCCAAAGTTCTTGTCTAGCAAAAAAGCTGCGGCTATAAAATATCCTGCTAGTAATCTCGGTTAAAAAAACCAAAAAAGCCGCAATTACAATGTCTAATTTTGACTCTTGCCCAGCAGTAGTAGATATCACCGAAGCCATAAAAAACCCAAACAAAAAACTAATTACCAGTAACGATAACCGTCGCCAAGGATTAAAAAACCACTGATTTAAATTTCTAGCAATAGTGTTAAATAAGTTGTTGATCCGAGTGTTTTGCATAAGTGAAACTGCCGTTAAAAAGTCAAGATATGTAAGTAATTCTTCTATTTCTAGTGTATATCAAAATGTGTCTCAAGTATTATATTCAGATTTTCTAGATTTTTTGAAAATTCTTACCCTGTTGGGTGGTATTTAAAAGCTATTAGCGTTATCTTAAAGATAAGGCTTATGAATGGGGAACAGAGCAAGAATACAGAGATTTCTGTGAAAATAATGAGCCATTATTTTTACTCAGCTACTTAATTCAACGGGGTAATCAAAAGTAGATAATTTGATCTAATTCCCATTAGGGATCAAAGGCTGCTATTGAGATCAGCCCCAGAAACTCTCTATTACTAAAAACTATCATTATGAAATTTACTGCATCTAATAACGTTGTCGTTATAGCTTCTGCATTGGGATTAATCGGATTAATAGCCGGGTATTTAGGAATAAGTATATCCTTTGAATCAACAGAAAAACCTCAGATGATCCCCACATCTACTACACCAGAAACCGTGATCTCTGCTCATGTATCTAACAATGAAACTATAACTGAAGCTACACCTGTGATCGAAGTTAAACAAGCTAAAGATGAAGTTTTACCTCCTAATTTAGCTTATCGGGTTGACTCTAATAATCAAACTAACCCAGAAGGAAGTTTACGCATGAGCAATCAAACAAATCAGCCTGTGCGTTTAGCTTTATTAGCACGACAGTCAGTAGTCAAAAAATCTACTTCACAGAATAATAAATATAATATTCCTGCTCATTGGGATTTTTCTCCCCAAGAAGGTAGTGAAGAGGGACTAATTTTATCTTTACCTCAAGGTAATTTACAATTAGAAAAGGGAGATGTTTTAGTCGCTTTTGCTCAAGATGGTTCGCGTCAATATTGGGGTCCCTATGTGGTGGGAGAAACTTCTTCTCCTCAATGGAATCCTCAAACTAAAGAATGGCGGTTAATTCTGAACAATTAAAACATTCTTGCTCCCTATACATATCTTCTTCTTTCTTTATTTCTTCGCGTCCTTTGCGTCTTTGCGGTTCATTTAATCTATATTCTTCTAGTGGGAAAGGAGTATGACTTACCCATTGATAAACTTTACTAAGGAACTTCCACAAAATAAATGATCCGGATTAACTAACCACAGAGGCACAGAGAACACAGAGAAATGAGGGTTTGAGTGTTTTTTTATTGGGAAATCCCTTAAATTAGACTTCTTGCAAAGCGCCTTTGCGTGAGCTTTTCAAGCATATTATTGACGACACCAAAGTATTTATGCAAGAGGTCTATTATA
>NZ_JAYGHC010000103.1:0-5588 GCF_034932285.1 Cronbergia sp. UHCC 0137 | reverse complement strand
CCCTAATTATTTATAATGGTGCGTTACGTCGCGGATCTTATTTATTCGTTAATTTTATAATCTTTTCGCGCTCCTAACGCACCCTACAAACTGCTGAATTACTGTTTCAAGTATAATGATCAATTATGATTTTTAAATAAAATCTGCTAAACAATTACCTAATTTTAGATTTTCTATATTTTCAAAATCACTATCATAAGTAAATAAGATTAAATTATGTTGAACTGCTGTAGCTGCAATCCAAATATCATTAGTAGGTATAGGTTTTCCTTTTTTCCTTAATTGCTGATAAAGGAGAGCATAACATTCTGATGTTTTTTCATCTATGGTAAATATTTTGACCCTAGTAGATTCCATGAATTTTTCTAATTCATAACGATTAAGTTCTAGTTTATTTCCTAATGCAAAACCTCCTAACAGTTCTCCCAGGATAATAGAATTGATAGCAATAACATCTACATTTCTAATTATTGAAACTGCTTCATTTTGATTACGTTTAAAAGCAGTATAAGCGTTGTATCTAGTAAGATTGATTTTACTGCCATAATTGTGGATCTATTTGATTGAATTGTTGAGTATTAAGTAAAAATTCAGTTTCATCTTCTTGAGTCCATGTTCCAGCAAGATAATCTAAATCATGGTAAGAATTAGAAAGATGTTTTTCTACTGTTTCCAAGGTTTCCGGTGGTATATTTTGGGATGAAAAAAGCCCATTTTTTACATTATTTATTTTATCTGTAAATTCTTTTATCCATTGATAAAGGTTATCTAGTTCTTGTTCTGGTATTCTGTCAATTTCTGCTTGAATAAGTTTTTTTACCGTCATAAGTAATACTCCTGCTGGCAATTTATTATATTATATCTGAATGATGTAAAAAATACCGTCCTCAACCCAAGCCGGAAGTAATTTGTAGTAATTTGTAGGGTGTGTTAGCGACAGCGTAACGCACCTCATATTGATTAAATAATTTATTGTATTATCTTTTTTAAAATCCCATTTAATTATAATGGTGCGTTACGTCGCGTATCTTATTTATTCGTTAATTTTATAATCCTTTCGCGCTCCTAACGCACCCTACAAACTAAAATCCTGGGTATCCTGATTCGGACAAATAAAAATCACTAACTCCCCACCAAAAATCATCCAATAATATCCTGTAAATCCTAAAATCCTGGATATCCTGATTCTGACAAATAAGAATCACCAACTCCCCACCAAAAATCATTCAATAACATCCTGTAAATCCTCAAATCCTGGAGATAGATTTTTGTTGCTTTTAAATTGGTAATTTGTAGGGTGTGTTAGCGACAGCGTAACGCACCTCATATTGATTAAATAATTTATTTCATTATGTTTTTTTAAATCCCATTTAATTATAATGGTGCGTTACGTCGCGGATCTTATTTATTCGTTAATTTTATAATCCTTTTGCGCTCCTAACGCACCCTACAAACTGCTACAAACTGCTACAAACTGCTGAATCAGGATAAACAGGATTTAAGGATGTACAGGATGTGTATTTTCGTGTTTAGTATATGATTCAGCCTGTATTGTACTACAGGTTTTTTCTTAAAACCCGGAAAACCGAGTGCCAGGTATCGGAAACCCAGAACCCGCAAGGCTTCGTGGAAAATCACCTGTTCATAAATCTTAATAATTTTCTGTAACCTTTAAATATTAAGGTTTACAAGTCTCGATGCGAGAGAAGAAAACCAAACCAGCCGTCCGCCCTCCTCTCCTCAGCTTCCCCGTTGGGAGGTGTCCTTCTGGTGCTTTTTTATCAAAAGTAATACCTTTGTAGTACAACCAACTCCCTCCTTTTCTCCATCCTACCTTGTCCCCGAAGGCTTGCCAAATTTTCTCGCTGTAATACCTTGTTCCACCCAGACTTTGATAAATACGCTTTTGGACTGAAAAACCAAAATGCCCGTTACTGTATTTTACCCACAACCGGTCAATAGTGCGGAGGTCTTCACAGGGAAAATTATCAATACTGTTCGGATCTAACCAACCTTCCTTTTCCCGTTTCGCAACCGCTAACATTACCCGTAATGTTTCCTCGTCTGCTTCCTTCCACTTCTCCCCAGCCAGCAAATCACGCAGTTTTTTGTAATCCTGTCCTACGGCTGATTTGAGTCCCCCCTCCTCGCTTGCGGGGAGGGGGTTAGGGGGTGGGGTTCTTCTCTGGGGTTGGGTTACTGGTGGTGTTTGTACATTTTTAACGGGTTGTTGAATATCAAAATTAATCGGTTTTTGAACCACCAAACCCAAATTTTCCCGAAACTTCAACACCGTGGGAGTTCGTTTTTCCGGTTCTACCTCCATACCCTGCAAAATAGCAGCATTCACCCTCTGACTCACACGGGGGTTATAATGCTTAGGTTCTGGTAAAGGTTCATCATCATATCTACGGTTAGTTGCGGGTACTGGGGAATTTTCTCCCTCATTTCTCAATCCATCCGCAGTCAAAAGATAATATAAAGTAGCGGCTAAAGCGTAAACATCCGTATGAGAACCAAAATTACCCTTTCGTCGATATTGTTCAATGGGTGCATAACCCTCCGTAAGTGAGTTAGTCATGCTTCTTGTTGCAATACTGCGAGTTAAACCAAAATCAATTAAAACCGCTTCTTGTTTATTTTGTCGTAACAGAATATTTCCCGGTTTAATATCGCGGTGTAACTGTCCCTTGTTGTGAATATATTCTAAAGCCTGACCAATTTGATCTATATATAATAGTGCTTCTGCTTCTGATAATTGTCCCTTAGTTTGGACGTGTTTAAATAAAGTCGCCCCATCAATATATTCCATCACCACCCCAAACAGAATACCCTCTTGGATAACTTCATAAACTTTAAGAATATGAGGATGGTCAAAACCTTTGATTGTCAATGCTTCGTTAATAAACTTAACCTGCTGTTCTGTGAAATCGTCCCTGCCTTGCATGGCTGCATTTAGGGTTTTGATGGCGTATAATTTACCAGTGTTGGTTTCTTTGGCTTTGTATGTAGTCCCAAAACCACCGCTACCCAATGGTTGACCCTGAATGATAAATCTACCGTTATTAATTTGTTGCCCTGGTTGCCAAATAATCATACCTTTGATTGTAGATACTGTCGGGGTTGATTTAATATATTGTAGCGGTTATATCATACCTAATATGCCGATTTTTTAAAAAAGACAGTTGCTAGTGGGGTAAATTGTCTGAATCAGGATTTCCAGGATTTAAGGATGAACAGGATTCAAGACTACATTTTAAATCATTACTAGGACTTATTTACTGTACAAATTAATCATAATCTGCTTTCAACAAAATAGGTTGTTTCAGGTTGGGACTAATTATATTTTTACCGATAAACTAACCGTGGGGTAGGGGTTTAGTTAAGCTAAAAACATTAAATCAGGTAGGTTGGGTTGACGTTAGGAAACCCAACATTTACGAGCTTTTGTTGGGTTGCGCTGTCGCTACAAAAACTAATAACTATTTATTCTGTGAATAAAGCTTCTAAATCTTGACGACCATTCACGACTCTAAGAATTTCTACATTGTTATCAACAACTTGATAAAAAATGATGTAACCATTTAAAGGAACTCCACGCATTCCCTGTCTTATATATTCGTAACTGCGTCCCATCTGGGGAAATTGTAGTAAATTTTCACACTTTTTTGTGAAATCTTGAAAAAGTATTTCTCCCGTTTCAATATTTCTATTTAAAAAATAATTAGAAATGCTGTCTAAATCTCGAATTGCTAGAGGTGAAATCAAACATTGATTCATTTTTTATCCTCACGGACATGACGAAATCTCGCTTGTATCTGTTCAACAACGGTTTCTAAAGGAACTCCTTCCCCTCGTTCTAATTCTGCTGCGGCTTCATTAACTTTAATTTTCACATCTTCTACCCAGTCTTCATATTCTCGTTGTTTTTCTTGTAAAAGTTCTAGAGCTTGATTGATGACAGCTTCAACATTAGGGAATCTTCCTTGATCTAACTGTTTTTTAATAAACTGTTCTTGTTCTGGTTTTAGGATAATATTCATTGTCTATTTCTTACGACTGAATAATTTTAATTATAAACGTAATTGTCTGAATCACAACGCCATTATGGAAGTCACCCCATCAATATATTCCATCACCACCCCAAACAGCATACTCTCCTGGATAACTTTGTAGACATTAAGAATGCGGGGGATGGATGGCATATAATTTACCAGTGTTAGTTTCTAACCGTGGGGTAGGGGTTTAGTTAAGCTAAAAACATTAAATCAGGTAGGTTGGATTGACGTTAGGAAACCCAACATTTACGGGCTTTTGTTGGGTTGCGCTGTCGCTTAACCCAACCTACAAAAACTAATAACTATTTATTCTGTGAATAAAGCTTCTAAAGCTTTGTATGTAGTCCCAAAACGACTGCTACCCAATAGACCCTGAGTGATAAATCTACCATTATTGATTTGTTGCCCTGATTGCCAAATAATCATACTTTTGATTGTAGATACGGTGGAGATTAATTTAATTATATCATTACGTTGTGTTAGATCCCTAATTTCTTGAAGAAGTCGGGGATCTCGGATGTTATAATATCAAAATATGTAAATTAGAAGGAGTGGCAATGATGTTGTTAGAACTAAAGCGCATTCATGTACCACCAGGACAAAGGGTTTTATTAGAAAATGTGGATTGGAAAGAATTAGAAACCATTATTGAAGAATTGGGAGAACATCGTGCAGCGCGAATAGCTTATGATAGGGGAATATTAGAAATTATGAATCCTTTACCAGAACATGAATTTGATAAGGAAATTATTAGCGATTTAGTTAAGGCTTTATTAGAAGAATTAAATATTGAGTTTAGATGTTTTGGTTCTACGACATTTAAAAATCAATTTATGGCACAAGGTATAGAACCTGATCAATGTTTTTATATTAAAAATGAAGCTGTAATTCGGGGTAAAAAAAGACTAGATTTAACAATTGATCCACCTCCAGATTTGGCTTTGGAAATTGATATTACTTCCCGTACCCATTTGAATATATATCAAGGTTTAAAAGTTCCTGAAGTATGGCGTTTTGAAAATGGAGTTTTGCGAATTAATCTTTTACAAGATGGTGTTTATGTGGAATCAACATCTAGTTTAAATTTTCCTAATTTACCTTTAACTCAAGTTATTCCTCAATATTTAGAGAAAAGTAAAACTATGGGAAGAAATGCTATATTAAAGGCTTTTAGAGTTTGGGTGAATAATTAATTTATAGCAAGATTTAAACGCAGATGAACGCGGATGAACGCGGATAATTTTGTACTTCATTTGATTAGGAAATGCTATATAAAAAATATCCTAAATGTAGTTAGGGAAATGTTGGTTTGGACTCAATAATTGTCAGGGTTTAGCACTGCTAAACCCCTACCTGTGTTGGGATTTTAGTAATTATTTTAACAACGCTTGTTTAAACTCCTGTGCATTTTGAAAATAAATTTGTGGCTTTTCTGTTAAAGCTAAATCTATCACTTTTGCTAGTTTGATCGGAATATTACCATTACGTTGTAAAATCGGTATAGGATTGTTTTGCAAAACATCTAATAAC
>NZ_JAYGHC010000102.1:0-6229 GCF_034932285.1 Cronbergia sp. UHCC 0137 | reverse complement strand
GGGATACACTAATCTTATACAGTATATTAGTAGCAAGTTAGTTACTTAATTTTCATTAAGACTAAGAATGAGAAATTTTTTTCAATTCTTTTTCAGAGATTACAAGGATTTTGTACTTTTTTCAATACATCATTCTTGTGTTTCATTTTTTGATTTTTGATAGAATTACAAATTAGACCTCTTGCATAAATACTTTGGTGTTACCAAGAATATTTTAGAAAAGCTCACGCAAAGGCGCAAAGACGCAAAGAAGAATTTGAAAATTACGACTTTTGCAAGAAGTCTATTGAGCCGCACACACAAAACGAAAGGTGGTACTACTATGCAGCAAATTACTCTTCATGAAGCATCTCAACACTTATCTGATTTAATTGAAATCCCATCATTAGGCATATTATTACAATTTAAAAAAAATCTCATCAAATTCATGTATGCTAAATATTAAAGTTTATCATTATAAATGATGGAAATAACGCTATGAAAATCGTTCATGGCACCTGGATACCTAACACAGAAACCGACTTTATTCAGTCAGGGTCATTTTATCTGTGGGTAGAAATGCCTATAACAAAAAGCAGCCGTAAAAATAAACAACAGATTCATCCTGGACATCTAGCCAAGGGTGAATTAATCAATTTCTTAGTCCAGGAATTGGGAATTAAAGAACCAGCACCCGAACTAAGCCAACGGGTATCTGCCAAATTCTTTGCTTTACCAACCGCAGATCATCAACCCCTACCTTCACCCGAACTAATTAAGTATCTAGAAATAGAAATTCCAGAAGAATACACAGAATTTCAATATTGGCAAGTAGATTGTTATGAAACTTTAACGTTTATTAAAAATAGTACACCTGCAATTAATATTATCAGACTACTCAATGATATTCATTTTTTAGCAATCAATAATCTGAGTGAAATTCAACTCGGTTCTGATTTATTGTTTTGGTATCACTATACGCAATCATTTAAACAAATAATTCTCAAAGACCAATATATTCCATCTCTGAAATATCGCCAATTAGAAACGCCTCCACCCAAAGGTAAAAGTAAAAAAACAATTCCACCTGCATTTGAAATCTATGCTGGTTGGTCAATTATTTCCGAGCAGTATGAAGCCAATATTCAAAAATATATTGAATATATGCCCTTGATTTGTGTGGCAGGGTCAGCAACGAAAAATGAAAATATTGAGTTTTTTGATCAACAAACGCTGTTACGTCACTTTTCTGAATCTATCCTCCATAATATAGTTAATCAAACTTCCTCTACTGTTGCCTTTGATAAACAAATTACAGATTCCTTAGTTTACTATTGTTTTTATTCTCAACATCATAATCCCCGCACCACCAATATAACTTTAGAGGAATACAAACAGTGGCAGATTTGGAAAAACAAAATTACTCGCTCCCAATCAGAATTACCTTTTCATCTGTGTTTTCAATTAAATTCACCTGCTGCTGAACAAATAGATAACTGGCAAATGCAGTTTTTGGTATCTAGTAAACAAGACCCTTCTCTGAAGTTGGCTTTGGCAGATTATTGGCCAATGAGTCAAAAAACTAAACTAGGTGTACAAAAGCAATATGGTGAAAACTTTGAAACAAATTTACTGTTAAATTTAGGATATGCAGCGCGGATGTATCCTCAATTATGGCAAGGATTAGAAACAGATACTCCTGTGGAAATGCAACTAACATTAGAAGAGGCATTTTCATTCCTCCAAGAAAGTGCTTGGGTGTTAGAAGATGCAGGTTTTAAAGTGACTGTTCCGGCTTGGTATACCCCTGCTGGTCGTCGTCGTGCTAAACTGCGACTCAAAGCTTCCGGCAAAAGTCGTTCTGCAACTAAGGGAAAAAACAAAAATTATTTTGGTTTAGATTCTTTGGTACAGTATGAATACGAATTAGCAATTGGTGAGCAAGTTGTCACTAAACAAGAGTGGGAACAATTAATTAATGCTAAAGCTCCTTTGGTGCATTTTCGCGGACAATGGATGGAATTAGACCGTGATAAAATGCAGCAATTACTAGAATTTTGGCAATCTCATGGTGATGAAAAACCAGAGATGTCTGTGTTAGAATTTCTCCAACGTAATGCTGAATCTGGGAAAGATTGGGATATTCAACATGATGAAATTTTGTCAGATATGATGGCAAAACTACAAGATAAAAGTAGTTTAGAACCAATTTCTGACCAGTTAAATCTGCAAGGTAATTTGCGCGAATATCAAAAGCGTGGTGTGGCTTGGTTAGAATATTTGGAACGTTTGGGTTTAAATGGCTGTTTAGCAGACGATATGGGTTTAGGTAAGTCGGTACAGGTAATTGCTAGACTTGTCCAGGAGCGAGAGTTATTTTCCTCTGAGATAGGGACGTGGGGAGATGAGGGAAATAAGGGTGATGGAAAAACAAGATTATCTAATGTACCACCAACGCTGTTAATTGCACCGACTTCCGTGGTTGGTAACTGGCAAAGGGAAATTGCTAAATTTGCTCCGCATCTACAAAGTATGATACATCATGGGAGCGATCGCATCCAAATTGCTCCTGAGTTCAAAACCGCTTGTCAACAGCAAGATGTAGTCATTACCTCTTTTACTTTAGCTCGCAAAGATGAGAAACTACTGCATGGTATAAAGTGGCAAAGAATTGTTTTAGATGAAGCGCAAAATATTAAAAATCCTAAAGCTGCACAAACCAAAGCTATTCTCAAACTTTCAGCTAAACACCGACTGGCTTTAACAGGAACTCCAGTGGAAAACCGTTTGTTAGATTTATGGTCAATTTTTAATTTTCTCAATCCTGGATACTTAGGTAAGGAAGCACAGTTTCGTAAATGTTTTGAGATTCCTATTCAAAAAGATAACGACAGAATAAAATCCAGTACGCTGAAGAAATTAGTTGAACCTTTGATTTTACGTCGGGTAAAAACAGACAAATCTATTATTAACGATTTACCAGATAAAGTTGAACAAAAACTCTACACCAATTTGACTAAGGAACAAGCTTCATTGTATGAAGTAGTCGTTAAAGATGTAGAAGAGAAATTACAAACAGTCGAAGGCATTCAACGCAAAGGTTTAATTCTCTCAACTTTGATGAAATTAAAGCAAATTTGTAATCATCCTGCTCAATTTTTACAAGATAACAGCGAATTTTCCACAGAACGATCGCACAAACTCAGTCGCTTAGTGGAAATGGTAGATGAGGCTATTTCTGAAGGAGAAAGTTTATTGATATTTAGTCAATTTACGGAGGTATGCGAACAAGTAGAAAAATACATTAAACACAATTTACGTTGCAATACTTATTATTTGCATGGTGGCACAAGTCGTTCACGTCGGGAAAAGATGATTACAGAATTTCAAGAACCTGATACAGAAGCATCGGTTTTTATTTTATCATTGAAAGCAGGTGGTGTGGGTATTACTTTAACCAAAGCTAATCACGTTTTTCATTTTGATAGATGGTGGAATCCAGCAGTTGAGAATCAAGCCACAGATAGAGCATTTCGGATTGGACAACAAAAGAATGTGTTTGTGCATAAATTTGTGGCTATTGGTACTTTAGAAGAGAAAATTGACCAAATGATAGAAGATAAGAAAAAACTTGCTGATGCTGTGGTTGGCAATGATGAATCTTGGTTAACTGAGTTAGATAATGATGCTTTCAAACAATTAATTGCTTTAAATAAAAGTGCAATTTTGGAGTAAAATATTATGGTTAAATTTAGTCGGACATGGTGGGGCGATCGCTTTATTCAAGCATTAGAAAATTTTACTGATGATGGTCGCTTGCAAAGAGGACGTTCCTATGCAAGTAATGGTAAAGTTCTAAATTTTGAAATTGAGAAAAATCACATTACTGCTAGAGTCAAAGGTTCAGTTAATCCTTACTTTGGTGTATATAAAGAACCGACTTACAATATTTCCATTGAAATTAAATCTATTCCTAAAAGTAGTTGGAATGAAGCAATTGACAAGCTATCATCCAAAGCTAGTATTGTTTCCAGATTACTACTAAATGAAGTCCCAGAGAATATTGAAGATACTTTTAAACAATTGGGGTTAAATTTATTACCCCATAGTAGTAAAGACTTTCAAACCAAATGTTCCTGTCCAGATTATGCTAATCCCTGTAAACATATTGCTGGGGTTTATTATTTAGTTGCGTCCCAATTGGATAATAATCCATTTCTTTTATTTGAATTGCGGGGATTATCAAAAGAGGAACTTCAGACTAAACTAGCTAATTCTAATTTAGGTAAAGCACTTTCACAGGAATTTAATATTCAAGAAGTTAGTTTAGAATCTTCTACTTCGTTTTATACCAAACTAGAAAAACAATCTGTTGATGAAAAGCCAAGTGTAAGGGAATTTTGGTTAGGAAAAAAGCGTTTACCCCAAACTATAGAAGTGCCAAGTTCTAGTGGTGTTTCGGCAATTCTTGTCAAAAAACAGGGCGATTTTCCAGCTTTTTGGCATAAAGATAATTCTTTTATTGAAACAATGGAGGAACTTTATCAACGAGTGAAAACAAAAAATCAAAGTTTACTTTAGGTCAATCTCACGATTAACCTCTTTATCGAGTAATACGAAGAATTTTATCTCGCTGTGGAGGACAATTTCCCCTTCCATCACAGTTACTGGTAGTGACATATAATTCACCATCTGTCCCCATAATTGCTTCTCGCAGTCGTCCATATTGACCTTGCAAATACACCTCATGACGCTCAATTTGTTGGGGAGATTGGGGGTTGAAAACAACACGCTGCAAATGTTGAGAACGAAGGCTGGCAATTATTAAGCTGCCTTTCCACTCAGAAATAGAATTTCCAGTATAAATTGCTGCGCCACCAGGAGGTAAAGCTTCACGCCAAACAATTGACGGAGTAACCATTCCTTTCTTTGATTCACAACGGTAGATAGTAGGCCAGCCCAGATTGTCTCCGGCTTTTGCTAAACTGAGTTCATCGTGACCCCTTCTTCCCAAATCCCCACTAGGTCCGTGGTCTGTTACCCATAGTGTCGATTTATCTAGCCAATCAAACCCTTGAGTGTTGCGAATCCCAGTGATATAGACAGGATTTTTACTAAACGGATTGTCTTGCGGTACTTGTCCGTCAGGAGTCACACGCAGGATTTTACCAGCAAGGCTATTAACATCCTGGGAACTTTGGGGTTCTCTGGCATCACCTGTGCCAATGTAAAGCATTCCATCTGGTCCAAAGCGAATACGACCACCGTTATGAAATTGCGCTACGGGAATATTGTCAACAATTACTTTATCTGGGGAAGCAGTGAGTCCATTTTCAGATAGTCGCCATCTTTCCACACGATTAACCTGTGATCCATTTTGATCAGCAGTGTAGTAAATGTAAAAAAATCGGTTTTTAGCAAAGTTAGGATGAGTGGCAATACCCAATAAACCATCTTCACCGCTTTCTGTTACCTTGATAGTAGCTACTGGTTGGGAAATAAGTTTACCATTCCGCACGAGGCGAACTCGTCCCGGTCGTTCGGTAACTAACATATCTCTATTTGGCAGAAAAGTTATCCCCCAAGGAACTTCTAGACCTGTCACCACTTCTTCTACCCGCAGTTTTACTTGTCCTTGAGAACCGAACCCATTTTCTACTAAGGTACAGGCTTGATTGTTAGTAGCAGTTTGTTGGCTGACTTGTTGGGCTGTTTGTACTTGTTGATTATTAGTGTTTGCAGACTCAGTTGTTGCTAAGTCGCAAGCTGAAATTCCGACTAAAACCATGCCAAAAAGTAATTTTGCTGCCAGAGTTTTTGTCTGTTTCATGATTTGTTTTGTCTACAAAATTACTACCTACGTGGTCTTGGGAATTGACGGCTGAATACTTAGGATTTGAGTTAGGGACTTCCAAATAAAAAAACACTCAATCACCTAACGCAAAAAATCTCACTATGGCTAACGCCACGCTACGCTATCGACAAGCTCAGTGACCACTCAAACCCTCATTTCTCTGCGTTCTCCGCGCCTCTGCGGTTAGTTAATCCAGATAATTTATTTTTTGGGAGTCCCTTAGTAAGTAATCAAGGTAATTTTAGCATTTTCCATCACCGTAAGTAGATGGGTGCAAATAAACATAACTATGTGAAGAGAAATTAACGAGGCTAAAACCCCCTTCCCTCCTACTTATTGCCCATAATTGTATTGTTCATTGCCTCAAAATTCGATTATTAGGATTTGATTCCTAAC
>NZ_JAYGHC010000101.1:0-6556 GCF_034932285.1 Cronbergia sp. UHCC 0137 | reverse complement strand
TTTGAGTTAGAAAACTATTGTAAAAATTGGAGAGAGGGAGCTTTTAATTTAGACCATCTTGCAAGTAAAGCTACACCAGAGAGTGATTCTAGGCTGAAAGAATTAAAAGAAAAACTCACTTTTGAATGTCCTGATGGTAAAAAGCGTATTTTTAGTTTACATCTGAGAATGACTGGTGCAGGAGCATGGCGGCTTCATTTCTTTCCACAATTAGAGATATGTTCAAAATTGGGTACAGGCAAAATTATTATTGGATATATTGGTAAAAAAATAGAGTAATTTTTTAGCGTGGTTACAATGTGCGCCTCTTACCCAAAATCTTACCAGTTCCCCAAGACTCTAAATTAACTATATTGCTACACTAAAACAAACCTCATCCAGCGCGAGGACATAATATAATGACCTTTACTACCAATCCCCCAACTTCTGAAACCACTCTCCCAGACCATACCCAACTTCCAGAGTCGGACGGTACATTTGTGAAAAATTGGCAAGAACATCCTCAAAGCATCTTACTGACTGACTCAATTACACCCATCCTCAAGCAATTACATCCTGATGGTCAATATTGCATCGGACAAGATTTGGGTATCTACTGGCGTATTACCGACCCTCCAGAACGCGGTGCAGAAGCTCCTGACTGGTTCTTTGTATCTAATGTACCACCTACCTTAAATGGGCAAACGCGGCGCTCTTACGTCCTTTGGCAAGAGTATATTGCTCCATTAATTGTTTTAGAATTTGTTTCTGGAAATGGTGCAGAAGAGCGCGATAAAACTCCTTGGAAAGGTAAATTTTGGATTTATGAGCAGGTAATTCGTACTCCATTTTACGGAATTTATGAAGTGAATAAAGCCCTACTAGAAGTTTATGAATTAATTGGTGGAGAATATCAGCTATTACCTGCAAATGAACGGGGACATTATCCAATTACACCTATGGGAGTAGAGTTAGGTTTATGGCAAGGTGAATATCAAAATGTGGAATTACCCTGGTTGCGTTGGTGGGATTTAGATGGTAATTTATTATTGGATGGCAACGAACGAGCCGTAATAGAATATCAACGGGCTGAACAAGAACATGGAACTGTTGAACGCCTAGCTGCTCAATTACGTGCTTTGGGTATTGAACCAGACTTATAGTAATTAGTATCTAAGTTGCACCGGCTTAGTGATTTGATGCTGTAGGTAGAGGTTTAGCAGTGCTGAACCCTCTACAAATACCGGGTTTTGATTTCCCAACCGTGTTTAGTATAACAATTTAGCGATCGCTTCTCTACGAGAGGCTACGCCAACGCTCACCGCAGGCATCGCTCTTTTTTATCCACATAAGTAGATTATTTTTTACGCAATACATCCTTTATAGCCTCAGTACCTCAGTAAATACTGAAGATTATCATCTATTTATGTAAAGCTTTAATGTTTCTATATCCAAAACATAGAATTAACATAGTAATTTTACTGAAAATATCTATAAAAAGACTAAATTTGCGGGAGTAAATCCTGTTTTTCTGATGTACCGAACTCAATTAACCCACTAAACATTTTTTTTTAGTAAAATCTACTACTTACCAATATTCAATCCTGAGAAATAATGCCATACTAAAATTTAGTTTTATCACTCATCTAATATGTCAATTTCACTGAAAAATCTATTCGCAGGAACATTAGTTTCCCTTGGACTAAGCTTCCTTGGTACAGCCCAAGCAATAGCAGCTTCTATCACCTCTACTGTAACAGCAGATAACCACTACGGTTTATTCTACGGTAACAAAGATGGTTCTGTATTAAACTTCGTTGGTCGTAACGAACTGGGATCTGGTGGTAGTCAAGGGGGTTATAACTGGTCTAATCCAGAAACTTGGAATTTCAATGTTAATCGAGGAGATTACCTATATATGGTCGTTTGGGATGACCAAAGCGTTGATGAATCTTGGATTGGTCAATTTGAATTTGCTACAGGTCAAACTCTGTTGAGTAAAGCCAGTGATTGGGAATACATGATTAGTGAGAACTCTAACCCCTTTACTCGTGCTGGTCAAATACCTGTTAACGAACGCGATTCCGGTCATTTAAGCGGTCGATTTGAGGGTAATGTACCTAAAGCTCCAGAATTAGCCTATGAAATTCAATCAGGGAATTGGGTAAATGCTCAAAGAAGAGGAGCTAATGGTATATCACCCTGGGGAGTAATTCCCAATATTGATCTAGCCGCAGATTTCCTTAATGTCACCACTGCTGATAGTCAAGCCAGAGGAAGTTCTGCCAACACTGATTATACCATTTTCCGCACTCGCTATTCTATTGATCGGTTAGTACCTGAAGCTATTCCTGAACCTACTTCTTTACTAGCTATCTTCAGTGTAGGTGCTATCAGCGCCGCTACCTTGCGTCAAAATAAAAATAAAAAGCAAGCTTAACTGTTTACTACAAAACCGTTGATCATTGGTGGGTGATTGGATTCTACCTCAATAGTTCAACATCAACACCAATTTTCTAATTGAGCCGATAAGAAAGCCAGTTGATTTTCTCTGTAATTCCCTAACTACTTGTGTCTGAATGTCTAAAAATACTTAATCAACCGTCCTTACTTGCTACCTAAAGCTGAGGACGGTTTTTAAATGAAGAATTAAAGATCACCAATTCTCTGGAATTTTAAGTTAAATTTGAATTAGCTTTAAAATCTCGACTCAGGAGTGAGCTTAATGGATATACTCATTGAATCGACAAAGAATTTTGAGAATGATTTAGAAAAATTTACGGATACAGAAAAATTTAAAATTATTAAAGAAATGAATCGCTATTTTGAACTTTTATCAGCAGATAATGATCTACTTTACAAAAATAGCGAACAACTCAGAAATATAAAACTTAATCATTTCTACGATTCCACTATCTATTCTCTGAAAATCAATGATGAACAAAGAATTATTTTAACTATTGACGATGATCCAATTTTTGGTTGTATATTAATCACTCTATTTAGAATGGTTAATATAGAAGATGCTCAAAAAGCTTATAATGCGATCGCTGAGTTTATTTATCAAGATTTTATTGTTGAAGAAAATCAAGAATTAAAGGTACATTCTTGCTGATGGTACAAATTAAACCCCTTCTAGATGAATATGGTGTAATTCATGAAGCGATGAAGATTTTACCTGACGAGTTGAAAATTGATTTTCTCCAAGCTTTAGCTGAGTTAGAAGATAATGAATGTCACAGAACTAGAACTTTCCCTAAAACCAGACTACATAAAGTCACAGGAATTAAACAAGCCATATACCGTGCTGATATTGATAAAATATCTGGGTGGCGAATACATTTACAATACATTGAAGGTAAAATTCATTTAAAAGATATTATTGCAGGTCAACATCACGATAATGTAATTGAGGTGATTAAATTGAAAAATGATAGATATGATTAAGAGGCAATACTTCTCGGTTAAGGAGTGTAGAGACGTTCCATGGAACGCCTCTACATTCGGAAATCAAACGCATCTTCACAAAGAAATGGTATAACAAAATTGAATTTACAAATAATCGAAAAATACTTCTGGAACTAATCTTAATTCTCCTGACTTAAATTTGCTAATGTCGATCCATAAAGCGCGGTGTTGACGTTCTGGTGTTTCAGAAAAAGTGATGCTTTCTATTTGATAAAATTGGGGATCTACAAAATCGCATTGATAAAGTTGAATAATTTCATGTCCTTGTCTACCGTCGAAGATAAACAGATTTTCAATACAACTCAAATAGCGAATATTGGTTAATTCTGCTTGTATTTCTTCCTGAAATTCTCTTTCTAAAGCTATGCGGCTAGTTTCACCAAATTCTACGCCACCACCTAAAGCACGATAAAATGTTGATTGTTTTTTAGGATCGTATCCTTCAGAAACAAATATTCGTTCCCCGTCACGAATTAGTGCTAGAACTATTACTCGAATTTGACCTGATTTATTCATCTAATTATCGTAAATTGAATAATTGTGACTTTCGCTATTTTCGACTGGCCAATCTGAATTTTCGCCACCAATATACAATTCTTCGATGGTGACGTATTCTTCACTTAATTGGGTGAGGGCGTTAACAAGAATATCGAGTGCGATCGCATCACTTGTTCCTAAATCAAACCAACAACGCCCCCATTCTCCCTCATACTCAAATTGACCCATGTTATGCATTAACGCCATCAGGCTTTTATCATAACCCTGTTGATCATAGTCCATGTAGCTGATATCTAAACCAGTGTCCTGCACTTGCAGATTTTCAGCATTAAATCCACCCAATTTACCCAGATAAAACCAGGAATTGAATACTTCTTCTACATATTGTTTTTCTTTCTGAGAAGGAACGTTGCTGAATTTCAACCAAATCCAGACATCAAAAGCATTAAATTCGCGGAATTGAATGTTCATTTTTAGAAAAGGGGCAAAGGGAAAGTCAAAAGGAAAAGGACAGGGAGGAATTATCACCAATCACGAACACGGATTTAATGGATTACACGGATGACACGGATTTGAAGATTATCCAATTACCAATTACCAATTACCAATTACCAATCACCAAATCATAAATCCTGGAGTCGTTTAATAGCTATATTGCGTTCGTATTCAATTTGTTTGATTAAATTAGCAGGAAGTTGGGATTTTTTGGTTAAGGCTTTATCAAAATTAGCGATCGCATCCTGAAGTAGGGATTTACTTTTGTTCTTTTTTCCCAATTCGTGGGTAATTTGGGCTTTGAGATAATAAATCTCTGGGTTTTCGGATGTTTTCTTTAAGGCTCGGTTAGCATAGTCTAACGCTTGGGAGTATTGTTTTAAATCCCGATAGGCCAAAGCAATACCCCGATCTACTAAATATTCAGGGGCTGCATTTCTCTCTAACCGTTCAATTGCCTGATCTGGACTGGTAAAAGGTAAATTAACGGCTAACATCAAATCCATGTACCCTTTGATTAAATTTAATTCTGGGTCATTGGGAGCGATCGCTTCGGCTTTGTCCAAATACTCATAAACTTGTCTAAGACGACTTAGGGCTTGGGATGCACCATTAAGAGTACCTTCTCGGAGGAGAATGACTGCTCCTTCTAAAAAATGCCCGACAGCAGTATATAAGTTACCACGTAATGGATCACGAACAATCAATCTTTTTCCAGTTTCTAAAGTTTTTTGACTGTAATTGCTCAAAGTAATCCAATCCTTATCACCATAGGCGAGGGAGGCGCGTATAGCATAGGCTAAGGGTTCATCTGGTTCTGCGGAAATAGCCTTATCTAAATAACGTTCGGCTGTGGGATAGTCACCCTGCTGGAAAATAGCCTTAAAAGCCGATTCTGTTTGTTCGCCAATTTTGCGCGGTTGCTTATTGCGAAATGGATCAGCCGCCATTGCTGGATTTAGGCAAAAATTGAGAGCGATCGCTATAATTAAAGCGATATTCCTTAGACGCAAAGACCGTAATAACATTATTGATCTATACATGATAATACCTAAAATATTTCTCAAGTTCAAAAATTCAGCAACACCACATTTTTCTACAAAGATAGACTATACTAAATTGCTCAAGTTCCACGATCAGGATTTACAGAATTAAAAGATGAGCAGAATTGATTTTGACATTAATTTTGCCATTAAGTTCAGAATTTCTCTCCTCTTCGCTTTTTTCCTCCTGACTCCCGACTCCTGACCCGAAATGCTTTATCTGAGAAATTTAACTTATCATCCCACAGCCTGTCCAACCGCAATTCTTAAAACCGTCAATCTAGAATTAGCACCCCAGCAACTAGGTTTGATCATTGGCCCTAGTGGTTCTGGTAAAAGCACCTTACTAGAAATTTTATCTGGACTGGCCGAACCCACATCAGGGGCAGTATTCTGGAGAGAACAGCAGCTAATAGCCGAGCAGCTACAACAATTGGCTGGTTTGGTCTTTCAATTTCCAGAGCGTCACTTTTGCGGTGGTACTATTTTAGAAGAATTACGTCTAGGACATCCTGAATTAAATTCAGAACGAGTCAGACAGACATTAGCTGAAGTGGGATTAGAGCATTTATCACTTGGAGCATCACCTCATGCTTTAAGTGGTGGACAGCAGCGACGTTTAGCCTTAGCGGTGCAACTAATTCGCCAACCAAATGTATTATTATTAGATGAACCCACAGCCGGCTTAGATTGGTCAATGCGACGGCAACTGGTAGATTTATTAGCTAAATTAAAAAAAGATTGGACTTTGTTAGTAGTCACCCACGACGCTGGAGATTTGCTTCCCATAGCTGACTGTTGCTGGAAAATAAATCACGGTGAATTAAAATCTGTTGAGCCGACGAAGTTACAAGTTCAGACTTAAATATAATTGTCTGATAGCGAAGCGTGGCGTTAGCCATATCAGGATATCCAGGATTTGAGAATTTTCAGGATAAAAATAATATTCTCTTCGTGTATCCCCGTCTGTTATGTTTCGCGCAAAGTGGCAAAGGAGCAAAGACGCAAAGAATAAAGTAACTGCGAGAATAATAGAAAATTACCAAAATCTCATCATTCAATTATAACTAGGG
>NZ_JAYGHC010000100.1:0-7566 GCF_034932285.1 Cronbergia sp. UHCC 0137 | reverse complement strand
GAACATAAAACCAGTCTGGTGCTTTGACTCCATCTAGTGGTGGTTCTGTTAATTTCCAATAAATACCGCTATCTTGGCCAATACAATAACGTCCGTCTGGGTGTAGTTTTTCTAATATTGGTTCTATAGATGTTGTGAGAATTATACTTTGGGGTAGCTCTTGAAAATTTTTCACAAATGTTCCATCTGACTCTGGCAATTGTGTATGGTCTGGTAGTGTAATTTGATGATGTTCAGATGTAGTTGGTGGGGCAATTATTGGTTTTGTTAGTACCATAGCAACTTCATCGCCTTAATTTATTTTTCTTACTTTAACACAATCTTTACCGCAGATTTCCATAATCAAGGGCGATCGCTTTTCTACAGCAAATTGTCATTAAACCTGGTACATAGCAAGCTTTTGTGGAGGGTTAGAACCTTTTGCCTCAGATTAGATAATACGAGTAAGCTATCTGTTTTGACCTAAATGGTTGTTTTTTCACCTGAATATATTTAAATTTTCATGGATATGTATGTAATACTCATTAGTAGCACATACATAAGTACAGGATGTTTGATTTTAGTTTCAGGCTTTACTGAGAGCTATTCTTGTGCTTGCCATTGCCATGCTGTTTTATCATTCATAATTAGGATTCAGATGACCAACTTAGAGACGACTGCTTCGGTTATTGACTCTTCAATACCAAGCAAGAATGTGACGAATGTTAGCCGCGCTCTTGTGGTTATTGATGCGGGTGTTGACGATCGCGAGTTTTTGATTGGGGGCGTTTTACCTGATGCGGGTGTGTTGGTCTTGGATCGCCATCGTGATGGTATTGCTCAAATTGGTGAGGTGCTACGGGCTGGTGATTTTAGTGTATTGCAGATCGTTGCTCATGGCTCTGAAGGTGAGTTGCGGCTAGGTAATACAAGCCTGAATTTGAGTAATTTGCTGAATTATGCAACGGCTTTGCAGTCATGGCAAGTTGATGAAATTTCCCTCTATGCCTGTGAGGTTGCGTCAGGTGCAACGGGTCAAGATTTTGTTAAGCAGTTGGCTGTGGTTACTGGGGCAAGTGTGGCGGCGGCGACTACTAAGGTCGGAAATAGAGATTTGGGTGGTACTTGGAGTTTAGCGGTGCAAACTGGGGCAGTCACTACGCCTCTGATGATTGAGAATAATGTTTTAGCGAGTTATGCAGGGGTTTTCGGTATAGTACAACCGGAAATTATTACCATTACGGCAAATGGAGTAGACACTGATGTTATTTCTGATTTTAATGGTACGACGACGAGCTATACCAATACTGGCAATGGTTTACAAGTTGATAATGATTTAGATGGAGCTACCTTTAATGTTAATAGTGTCGGTACTGGTTTTAGTCTTGATTTGATCCTCAATGGCAGTGGCTATACGAATGGCGATCGCGTCAACCTCAATGGCAATCTCAAAACTAATGACTTCTCGATTGTCAATGTGCAGACTATTAATGTGGCGACAAATGTGGCGCTAACCATTTTTGATACGCCCGATCGCGGTGATGTCGATTGGACGGCGGGGCAAAGTATTGTTTTCAATAGTGGCTCTAGTTTAACTACCACTACAGGAGATGCCACTGGGAATATTAACCTCACTGCTCTCGGTGGACTGACTTCAGTTAACTCCACAGGTATTGACATTAATGGTGCTAGTATTACCTCTGCTGACGGCATGATTACCTTGAATGGTAAGGGTAGTGGTGGATCAAATAATTCTAATCATGGTGTTTTTGTAACAGGAAATACCGCCACCATTAGCTCCCTGAACGGCAATATTGATGTAACAGGAACTGGTGGAGGAACAGGGTCGGATAACATTGGTGTAAGACTTGACAATGGTGGTTCTATCAAGACCCAAGGCACTGGCACGATTATCATTACTGCCTTAGGAGGAGGAGATCCAAACGAAGGAAACGTTGGCAATCGAGGGCTATTACTAGAAACTAGCGGTAAGATCACTTCAGCAGATGGCGATATCACCATAATTGCCACTGGAGTAAGCTCAGGCAATGGGAACGACGGCATTGGTGCTGGTATCGAACTCCGAGACTCTAATACTCTAATCTCTTCAGCCAATGGCAAAATCTCAGTTACGGGGACTGGCGGTACGAGGGATAGTGGTGACAACATAGGTATTTATCTCCTGAATGGTGGTGCTATTACCACAACACAAACAGGGAATATTGAAGTTATAGGCACTGGCGGTGGCATATCAGCAGATGGCATCAAACTAGAAGGCGCAGGATCAAAGATTCAAAGCGATAGTGGCGCGATCGCTCTCACAGGCACAGAAGCAGAACCTACCTCTACCACAGGATTCGGTATTAACCTGACTGGTGGTGAGATTTCCAGCGTCACAGGCAATATTACCCTTAAAGCCGATAGGATGAATTTGGCGGCAGGACCCGATACCATTTCCAGTACTGGAAGCCTAACTATTCTGCAAAAAACGAATGGAACTACGATTGGGCTAGGGGATAGCAGCACAGGCACATTAAAGCTCACCGCCGCCGAAATTAGCAGCTTTAATGGTGGGTTTTCTGCCATTAACATTGGTGATGCCAACAGTGGCGCGGTAAACATTAATACGACTGCTACATTCAATGATTCACTAAACGTTACTAGTGGCGTTAATATTACTGTTGTTAACTCATTAGCCGTCGCAGGGAATATTAAACTTCTCACTCAGGGTGGACTGACTACGAACTCCATAGGTATTAACGTTAATAACGCTAGTGTTACCTCCACTATTGATGGCACGATTACTTTGAATGGCAAGGGTAGTGATTCTGGCTCAGGTAATTATGGTGTTTTTGTTAATGGCAACATTATTAGCTCGGTAAATGGCGCGATCGCCGTTACAGGTACAGGCGGTTCTGGCACAATTCAAAACTATGGTGTTTATGTCAATTCTGGCGGTGCTATTTCCTCAACAGGAACAGGAGCGATCGCGGTTAATGGTACTGGTGGTTCAGGCACATCATCTAATTTTGGTGTTGCTGTCAATTTTGGCGGCGCTATTTCATCAACAGGAACGGGAACGGTTACGGTCACAGGTCAAGGCTCTATCACTGCTACAGGTAACAACAATTACGGTGTTTACATTGATGGAACTAACAGCACAATTAGTTCGGTAAATGGCGCGATCACAGTTGATGGTACTGGTGGTTCTGGCACGACTTCTAATATTGGTGTTCTTGTCAGTGTTGGCGGCGCTATTTCCTCAACAGGAACAGGAGCGAGTGCAGCCACGATTACTGTCACAGGGCAAGGAGCTACAAACACTACAGGTGCTAACAATCAAGGTGTTCTTGTTATCAGTCCTAACAGCAAGATTACTTCGGTAGATGGCGCGATAGTGGTTGATGGTACTGGTGGTTCTGGCACAGATTCTAATCATGGTGTTTATGTCAATTTTGGCGGTGCTATTTCATCAACAGGAACAGGAGCGAGTGCAGCCAGGATTACTGTCACAGGGCAAGGCTCTACCACAGCCACAGGACAACAAAATTTCGGTGTTGTCATTGAGGGAACTGACAGCAAAATTAGCTCTGTAAATGGCGCGATCGATGTTGATGGTACTGGTGGTTCAGGCACGAATTTTAACATTGGTGTTCTTGTCAATGCTGGCGGTGCTATTTCCTCGACAGGAACAGCCACCATTAATGTCACAGGTAAAGGATCTACTAACACTACAGGTACTAACAATGAAGGTATTCGTGTTAACGGTACTAACAGCAAGATTAGTTCTGTAAATGGCGCGATCACCGTTACAGGTACGGGTGGTAAAGGCACAGATCAAAACATTGGTGTTTTGGTATTTAATGGCGGGGGTATTTCCTCAACAGGAACAGCTAGAATTACGGTCATAGGTCAAGGCTCAAACACTGCTACAGGGATTTTTAATGAAGGTGTTCTTATTCAGGGAACTAACAGCACAATTAGTTCGGTAAATGGCGCGATCGCGGTTACAGGTACGGGTGGTTCAGGCACAAATCAAAACTTTGGTGTTGAACTATTCGATGGCGGCTCTATTTCCTCAACAGGAACCGCCACGATTGCAGTTACAGGTCAAGGTTCTACCAGAGCCACAGGACAACAAAATTTCGGTATTAACATTGAGGGAGCTAACAGCACAATTAGTTCGGTAAATGGCGCGATCGAGGTTAATGGTACTGGTGGTTCTGGCACTAATAATAATTATGGTGTTTATGTCAATTCTGGCGGCGCTATTTCCTCAGCAGGAGCGATCGCGGTTACAGGTACTGGTGGTTCTGGCACATCAGATAATTATGGTGTTTATGTCAATTCTGGCGGCGCTATTTCATCAACAGGAACGGCAACGATTAATGTCACAGGTCAAGGCTCTGCCACTGCCACAGGTGGAAACAATTACGGTATTTCTGTTTCTGGAACTAACAGTAAGATTAGTTCTGAAGATGGCGCGATCGCGGTTACAGGTACTGGTGGTGCTGGCACGAATGTTAATCATGGTGTTCTGTTATTAAATGGCGGTGCTATTTCATCAACAGGAACGGGAGTGATTAATGTCACAGGTCAAGGCTCTACTACTGCCACAGGGGAGGCTAATCACGGTATTTCTGTTTTTGGAACTAATAGTAAGATTAGTTCTGAAGATGGCGCGATCGCTGTCACAGGTACTGGTGGTGCTGGCACGAATGGTAATTATGGTGTTCTGTTATCAGGTGGCGGTGCTATTTCATCAACAGGAACGGGCGAGATCGCGGTTACAGGTACTGGTGGTTCTGGCACATCATCTAATTATGGTGTTTTGGTACAATCTGGCGGTGCTATTTCATCAACAGGAACGGGCGAGATCGCTATTACAGGTACTGGTGGTTCTGGCACAGATTTTAACTTTGGTGTTTTGGTACAATCTGGCGGTGCTATTTCATCAACGGGAACGGGAGTGATTAATGTCACAGGTCAAGGCTCTACCACTGCCACAGGTTCAAACAATTACGGTGTTTTTGTTTTTGGAACTGGCAACAATATCACTTCAGTAGATGGTGCTATTATTGTTACAGGCACAGGCGGCACAGGTACTACAAACAATCATGGTGTTTTTGCCAACAGAGGAAACATCGTTGCCACTGGTTTAGCTACAGTTACCCTCACAGGTACAGGTGGCGGCACATCAGGCGATGGTATCAGAGTCGATGGTGTTGGTTCTGCAATTCAAAGCAACAGTGGCGCAATTTCTCTCACAGGCACAGGAAGTGGCACAGGATTCGGTATTAACCTGATTAATGGTGGCGCGATATCTAGCACCACAGGCAACATCAACCTACTGTCAAGCAGCATCAACCTAGCCAACACCACCAGCATCACCACCGCAGGTAACGTATTTATCAACCAAGATGATGATGCTGTTGTTGGCACAACCACCCTCGGCGCAACCGTCAACGTCACCGAAGGTAATCTATTCCTCAACGACATCATCAAAGTTGACTACAACGCCAGCGTTAGCAGGTTTGACACCATTAACCTCACAGGTGCAGTAGACCTAGATGGCTCAGTCCTAGACCTTGATTTGACAGGCTATACCGCCCCTGCTGCAAACACCTTCTATACCCTGATCAACAACGATGGAACCGATCCAGTTGCTGGCACATTTACAGGACTAGCAGAAGGAGCGCGAGTCGGAGGAGTTGGCGGCTACGGTATCTTTATTACCTACCAAGGCGGCTCAGGTAACGATGTCCAACTGGCTGCTGTCAACGAAAATCCCAGCGTTTTTGGATTTAGCGCCGCCAACTACAGCGTTAACGAAGATGGAACCACTACTGGAGCGATTACGATCAACCGTACAGTCAACACCACAGGCGCAGCCAGCGTCACCGTCAACTTGGGCGGAGGCACAGCCACACCCAATACTGATTACAACAACACCCCCATTACCGTCAACTTTGCCGATGGCGAAACCAGCCAAACCGTAGTCGTGCCAATTGTCTTGGATAGCATCACCGAATCAACAGAAACCGTGAATCTATCCCTAAGCGACCCCACAGGAGTAGCCTATGGAGCCACATTAGGAGGAATCACCACTTCAGTTCTCTCGATTGTTGATTTCTACAATCGCCTCACCAGCAACCAAGATGAAATAATTGTCGCTCCATCTGGTTCATCCGTGGTCAATGTGACAACTGGATCTGGCAATGACACAATTAACTTGAGTAGTAGAACAGGAAATATATTTGCCTCAGCAGGTTTGGGCAATGATTCCATTCTTGGTGGGTCGGGTAACGATGTTCTTAATGGCGGTGATGGCAACGACTTCCTCAATGGCTATGGAGGTGTAGATCGCCTCTTTGGTGGTGCTGGCAATGACATCCTCCGTGGTGGTCCAGGTAACGATCAGCTTACAGGTGGAGCAGATGCAGATACCTTCGTCCTAGAAACTGGATCGGGTAGTGACATCATTTTCGATTTCGTAAGTGGCACTGACCGTTTTGGTCTTACTGGTACGCTAACTTTTGGTAGCCTCACATTTAATCAAAGTGGACTACATACCCAGATTCTTTCTGACAGTAGTCTTCTGGCCACTGTGCTGAATATCAATGTTTCGACGATTAATAATTCAAGTAATTTCGTATTGGACTGACGTTGGATTTGACCTATGAATTTAGGTGTAGAGACGAGAATCCCTACCCAGGTCACGTCTCTACAAAGGTTTTGAGATCATGCAAGTGATTTTGCATACATAAAATCAGCAATGCCTACTTCCTTAACTTTAATTTCTCCCAATCAACCAAGAAATATCATGACTAAACTCGCTAAAATCTGCTCCGCTTTGGTTATCAGTTTCACCACCTATATCGCTGGGGCATCTTCAGCCGAAGCGATTTCTCTAAATCTTAGTTGGAATGCTAATGGGCTTTTGAATTCTGCTGACAATTATTCGTTAACTGGCACATTTACTGGTGCTGACACCGTTTCTGACGGATTTATTCGGTCTAGTGATAGCGAAATTACTGATTTCACTCTCAACTTTTTTAAAAATGGTACACCTCTAGCTTCTTATGATTTTGCAACGATTTCAGTTGGTCAGTATAACTTTAACTATGAAATCGCTACTAACACGATTTTGCAGGATGGAGCGCTTAACACGCCGACTGGTTTTTCTATTGGTGATTCAACTGCTGGTTACTGGCTGGATTCACAAGTAGGTAGCGGCTTATCATTTAATGACAGTAATGGATTTGAAAGTGCGTCTGGCGGAACTTTGACGGCTACGCCCGTACCTTTTGAGCCTAATGCTTCCACAGGTATCCTCACCCTCGGCATGATTTGGGGCGCTAATCAATGGCGTAAAAATCGTCTTAAAAAGTAATCTTTTGTAAAGTTTATGGAGGCAATTCAGGAATTGCCTCTACCAAAATCAGATTTCATCAGGATGGAAACGCTTTCAATCTCATAAGATAGATGATTCAATAGTCTGAGGGAAACGCCTAGTAACGTTTATTAACCTTGTGATGTACTAGAATAGGTAAAGCGATCAAGGAACGGATGATGAAACATATCCGA
>NZ_JAYGHC010000099.1:0-8100 GCF_034932285.1 Cronbergia sp. UHCC 0137 | reverse complement strand
TAACAGTATAGTGTAAATATTTTTGCCCTATCTCCGGTAGAATATTGGTAAATTTAATTTTTAATGTATTTGCTATGACTGACAATACAGATTTTCGGATAGAACGGGATTCAATGGGCGATCGCTAGTAATTTTTACTAAATATTAAAACCCTAATTCAGACTATTTAATATGTTTCAAAAATCTACTATCTCGGTTAATAATATTATTCCTGGTTGGTATGTACAATGGGGAAATTTAGATTCATTCACAAAAGATGTAATTTGGCAAGATCATAAATTTGCTGTTATTTCTCAACAGAAACAATTTGCATTGAGTTCTACACAAAGATTTGTAGTAGTTGGAGATGTGTGGTTAACTAATCGGGTGGAATTGTTAGAAAAATTAGGAGTTGATGTTAATGGGTTTTTTAGTAATCAAAAAATTGTTGCTGATTTGTGGGAAAAATGGGGTGTGGAATCCCTAAATATGTTGGTGGGAATGTTTAGTTTGGTGGTGAACGATCGCCAAAAACAGGTATTATGGTTGGGACGCGATCGCATCGGTAGCCGTACTCTTTATTATACAAACACTGGCTCAACTCACTGGATTTCACCAAAATTAAGCACCCTCAAACCTCATCGTTCCAATAATTTAGATATAGTAGCATTGCGCGATTATCTCTGCTGTGCCTTTGTTCCAGGAGAAAGGACACTCTGGGAAGATGTGCGGGAGATACGTCCAGGAACAGTGATGGAATTACCCACTGGAAAAATATCTTCTTATTGGCAACTACAAGAGCAAATTATAGCTAATCAACCCTTAGAATATTATAGCGATCGCTTGCGTTTCCTACTTGAGCAAGTTGTCAAAGAATACTTACCCCAAAACCAACCTGTCGGGGTTTTCCTCTCTGGTGGTTTAGATTCTAGCAGCATCACAGCTTTAGCATCCCAATTTCACCACGCACCAGTTCACACCTACTCGATTCATTTTGGTGCTGAATGTGCTAATGAATTAGAATTTTCTCACCTCGTTGCTAAACATTGCCAAACTCAACACCACATTTTAGAAATTACCTTTCGGGATATGTGGGAACATTTACCAGAAACCATAGCTTATTTAGATGATCCTATCGGTGATCCTTTAACAGTACCAAATTTATTGTTAGGAAAAATGGCGCGAAAAGATGTACAAGTTATACTTAATGGTGAAGGTGGTGATCCTTGTTTTGGTGGTCCGAAAAATCAGCCGATGTTAATTAATAGTTTATATGGTTCTATTACTAATCAAAATTCATTATCGGCTTATTTAATGGCTTTTCAAAAATGTGCAGTTGATTTACCACAACTTTTAAAACCGGAAATTTGGAACAAATTACAAACAGAACCATCAGTATTTGCTGCTGATTTAGATGGACAAGGAAATTATTTGAACCGGTTAATGGGATTAAATATTAAATTTAAGGGAGCAGATCAAATTCTCACAAAAGTTAATAATTTAACTCAAGCTGTGGGTTTGCAAGGTTTATCTCCTCTTTTTGATCAGCGTGTAGTTGATTGGAGTATGCAAATTCCTCCAGAATATAAATTATCTGGTGTGGAAGAAAAGGCAGTTTTGAAAAAAGCGGTTATTGATATTTTACCAGATCAAATCATTAATCGTCCTAAAAGTGGTATGATGGTACCAGTACAGTTAGGATTTCGTAAGTATTGGCAACGAGAAGCTAAAAGGTTATTGTTAAATAAAAATAGTGCTATTTCACTTTATCTTAATCAAGAATTACTCAATCAATGGCTCAAGTTTGAAGGTGATGTTTGGGGACGGTATGGTGTTAAGTTGTGGTTGTTGGTGAGTTTGGAAGTTTGGTTGCAGAGAAATTGTTGAATTTTGTCTCACGCAGAGACGCAGAGACGCAGAGAGTTTTTAGAGCCAATTTCCTACTAAGATGAAGGGAGACCAGAAATAAGGATGTTTGTATTCAGGGTTGTTTAGGAGGGTTAATTGCGATCGCCTCAGTGCTTCTGTTTTACTTAGTGTATCATTGGTCAGTTGTTGGTAAAAGTTCACCATTACTGAAGAGGTGGCTTCATCACTAACATACCACAGTGAACCAATTGTACTACGAGCGCCTGCACGAACCGCGACTCCGGCTAAACCCAAAGCGGCACGATTATCTCCTAAAGCAGTTCTACAAGCACTTAAAACCAGTAATTCAATCGCATTTTGCCGATTTGTTCCTTTATTTCTCAGTAAATCACCTAAGTCATTGATATTAATGCGACCATCCCAGGTAAGAATAAAGGTGTTTTTGGCTTGGGAACTAAATTCTCCGTGGGTAGCTAAATGAACTATTGAACCAGTAAAATTATTGAGTTTTTCACCAATGGCTGCACTGGTAAAGGCTTCATTTAAAAATACTTGACTGGAGGTTTTGGCTTGAATTTGTTCAATTTCTTCAGCAACGCTAGGTAATGCTTCAAATCCTTGACGGGCTTGGCTTAAACCTCCCGCTAATACTCGCAAACTTTCTCTTTTTAAGGGTTTTACGTCTATTAATTGTAATCCTGGGGCGATCGCTATGCCATACTTTTCTAATAGGTATTGTTTACCATCATGCAAAGCAGAGATCGGGATATTTCGCATTGACCCATCAAGAATAAATACCAAAGTTTTGATCTGTTTCGGATCTAATTCCCCAGCAATTGGTCGAATTAACCAATCATACATTTGTTGGGATAGAGGTAAAAAACCCATTGATTCCTGATTTGTAATCCCACTCCGTAAACTGCGAAGAGTGCGTTCTATCTCAATCTGGGAAATATTTGTGGTATAGTGGCGTAGGGATTGATTAGGTAAACTGACAATTACTTCTAAGCGATCGCTCAGAATTATCGGATAAAATACGGCAGCATGAGGATCAATCTGATCAATCTGCACTGGATTACTATCCAAACAAGCTTGACGGAAAAAGTTTTCTAGTTCAGCTAGTTGTAGGGACTCAATCGCATTCCGGGCTTTGATTAAGTTATCTTGACTGATAGAAACCGGACGCAACAACAAACTCACATATTCTCGATAAACCGGTTCAACACTATCTCGAAAGGTAAATTGCACCTCTGGGTTAATGGCGACTAAATCGGTTCGCAAAGATGCTAAAGTGGTAACGGCATCTTGGTATGCTGCCAATGCTTGCTGATAGGTTTGGGGATTGGTTGTATAAAGTCTACCTAATTGCCATTGCCAACGATAGTAAATATCCGTTGCTTGAATAGATTGGGCTAAAAGTAAAGCTTGTTGGGTAAGTTGTAAAGCCGTGGAAAATTGCCCAGTTTGTTCATACAAAGTTCCCAAAGTTCCCAAAGCATAAGACTGTCCCCGCACATCTCCCAGAGTTTTTGCCTGTTGGAGAGCGATCGCTACTTCTTGAGCTATATTAACCCATTCTGGACTTTCATTTTCTACAGTTGAGGGAGAAGGATTAAAAAATAATTCTGGTTTGGGAGATTGATTAATCGCGCGTTCTCTTCCCCTGGATAAAGTTTGGGGAATGGGTATCTGCTGATTTTGTTTTTTAGGAAGCCTTTGTTTAAATTTTACCAAACTTTGAACGTAGTTAATTCGGGCATAAATATTAGTGCGACTGGGGGAAAGATTGGTAATTTCTGGTTGGAGTTGTGCAATGAGTTGAGGAATTTTGTCCCATTGTTGGGTTTCTAAAAGTAATTGTAGTAAATTTAATCGACCCTTAACTTGATTAGCTTGGAGATAATATTTTTCTGCTGCGGGGAAATCTTGTTGAGACTGGGCTGTATTTCCCAAATTGACAAGGATATCTGCAATCATTTGAGAATTTTTCAACTCTTGAGCGATCGCTAAACTTGATTCTAACACTTGGCGGGATTGTTCCAAATCTCCCACAATTCCCAAAGCATTGCCCAAACTCCGCAACCCAATCAACTTTTCTAAATTATTTGGTTGATTTTGCCAACGTTTTTGAATATTAGTTAATTTAGTTAAAGCTTGTTGATAAAGTCCCAGAGATTGTAAAGCTTGAGACTGATTAATCAAACTGCCATTAACCCCCACCTCATCCCCCAACTTACCATATATCTGGGTCGCTTGTTGCCAAACCTTCAAAGCTGCTGCTGATCTTCCCAAAGCCAATTCTAGCTGTCCTTGAGTATTCAAAGCCTGAGCATATCCCCCCCGTATTGGTAAATTAGACCATATCTCCAAACTATCAGCGATCGCTCTTTTCGCCTCTTCCCACCGTCCCAACTTTTGATAAGCTAAAGAAAGATAAGTTAAAATCATCCCCCGTTCTTCAACATCAGAAGTTGTCTCTAAACCTTCTTGCAACTCCTTCACATCCTCCTCTGCGCCTCTGCGCCTCTGCGTGAACCCTTCATTTCCCCAAACCGCACCATGAACAACACCAAAAACAACTAAAAAGGTGAATAAACCAGAGAAAAATAGATACCCTTTTCTTGCCATGTTTCCTGACTCCCGGATGTAGAAACTAACGGAATACCCCAATCCAAGCGGGCTGTGAGTGTATTACCCTGTCGCCATAACAACCCCAACCCCGCAGAAGCCAAAGTATTCATTGCCGAACTGCTAGAATTACTCCAACCTGTGCCAAAATCCACAAAAGGCGTTAATTGTAATACTCCATTGGCAGAGATTCGCGCAATTGGTAAACGTAACTCTGCCGTGCTAAATACCCCATTATCATGGAGCAAAAAGTTTTGCCGATATCCGCGTACACTGTCACTACCACCCAACCCGAACTGTTCCAAAGCGACCAAAGGACGATCTGCTAATTGAGCATCTGCTCTTAATAATAATAAACTATCTGGTGCTAGTAGTTTTACATATTGCGCTTGACCTTGCCAAGTAAAAAAATTAGAATCTGGGGGATTGTTGTTCCAGGTAGAATTTAGCCAACCGACACCAAGATTAAATTGCGATCGCAATGCTATTACTGATCTTTGATTACGGCTAGTAAATTCCTGAAAAAACCGCAAAGCAGAGATTCTGGTACTACCTTGATTATCTGCCCCTGGTGATAAAGGAAATTTTAACCCCAATAAAGATGTCTCACTTTCTTTGCGTGTGCCACTCAAGCCAATCGCAAATTCTTGACTAGGAGTTTGTATCAAAGGTTGACGCAATGTAATTTCGTAGGAACGGGAAGCTGCGGTAATATTTAATTGGCGAAAAGCAGATTCAATTACTTCACTGCTGGTAGTATTGTAAGCTAGACGCAGACTGCCATTTTGGGGATTGAGTGGTAAAATATAGCTAGTTTCTAGAGTATTACTCCCTTCCGTATCACTGTAGCCGAGATTGATCCTGTCGCCAAATCCCAGTAAATTCCCCTCCTGGAGACGAATCCCCCCTTTTACCTCACCGACACTGGGCGATCGCGTATTGTCCAAATCCACCGAAGTGCTAAAACTATCAGCCTCTACAACCGCCACATTTAATACACTTTCCCCCGGATTGCTGCCCGCCGTTAGTTCTGCTGAGATATTTTGAATTAGGGGATCAAGCTGGAGAAGTTGTAACTTTTCGATTAAACGATTGATATTTAAAGGTTGAGAACCAGACATCGCCAAGCGATCGCGAATATAATTTGGATCTAGCCTACCGATTTTTTTGATTTGAATAGCGGAAAGTTGACCTTCCACCACCTGAATTTTAACCGTAGCCCCAAGTCGATTAAAAGTTTGATTAGCAGGGATAAATGCCCCAGAAGTGACATAACCACGATCAATATATAATTGAGCGATCGCCCCTGCTGCCCGTACCATCTCCGTAAATGTAATAGGATGCCCTGTAAAAGGCGCTGTTATTTTAGCTAATTCTTCAGCAGTAAACAGCGTACTACCTTCCACTACAAAACGATTAATAGTAATGTTGCCAGGTACTAAAAATAACTCTTGATTAGGAATTGGAATATTTGGTTGAGGGAGTAATTCTTCCAGTGGTGGAAGGGGAACGGGTGCTTCAGGTGTGGGAGAACGGGGTGGTAAGGTATTGGGTGTTTGAGCTTGCACAGGTATCATCGTCAGAATCCCCAGCAAACCCATTGTAATACACTGGCATAACATAACTTTGCCAAAAATAATACTTTACCAAATTATACCGTAACCATCGTTTAACTGCTGAAAGGCGATCGACATTAATAAAATAGGTGTTGCTTAAAAAGTCTTTTGGTTAGGCTAGGAGTCAGGAGTCAGGAGTCAGGAGTCAGATTTTATCTCTTGTAGGGTGTGGTTCGGCAAGCTCACCAACCACGTTAGACCCGATAATTGAGCAGCCAACAGATTTTTTCTATCTGACGCACCGCACTAATAGACGATTCCAAAAGCCTGAAACTATCCAATTTCCCTCATAAACATCAAAAAAGATTTTATCTCTTGTAGGGTGCGTCAGACCCGATAATTGAGCAGCCAACAGATTTTTTCTATCTGACGCACCGCACTAATAGACGATTCCAAAAGCCTGAAACTATCCAATTTCCCTCATAAACATCAAAAAATCCTTCTTTCTGACTGATCCTTAAACTCAGAACTAAAATTTCTTATCCGTTCCCTGTTCCCTTAATATCTAATATAATTTTTAGCTATCAGTTATCCTGTATATATCTATCAGAATAATAAATGTGGGGATCGCTTGCAGGATTCTTCACAATTTGTTACAAAAGTATGGAGAACTTCTAGAGAGCCAAAACCTAATGTTAGGCGGACTTACTGGTTTAACAGATCCCAAAGGCACAGATTGGGGAGAGCGAATGCTCAACACAGTCGCCAGCCAAACGATTCGCCACCTGTTTAGCGCAAGCGATTCAGTAGAAGTCTTGGTGCGCTGCTATCCCTCCAGCAAATTGTTGCAAGGCAGCATTGATAGCTTTAAAATGAGCGGACAGGGCTTAGTGATTCGTAAAGACTTCGCTGTAGAGGAAATGTCTTTTGAAACCGATGCAGTTGCTATTGATTTCGGCTCGGTTTTGGCTGGAAAACTCAATTTAAAACAACCCACCCAAGCAGTAGCACAAGTAGTTTTATCAGAAATTGGTATTAATCAGGCTTTTCAGGCAGAACTGGTGAAAAAGCGGCTATTAAATCTTTCTGAACCAGGTTTAATGGAGATATCTGGTGGTGAACCCGTTTCTTTTACCCAAGTACAAATAGAGTTATTACCCGGAAATCGGTTGCATCTTGTAGCTAAAGCGGACTTAAATAACGGTGAACTCATACCTCTAGCAATGACTATAGGTATAGGTATTGAAAAACGGCGACGAGTTTCTTTTAAAGACCCAAAAATTGAACTTGACCAAGCACCAGAAGAACAGCGCCAAATTTCACAAACATTGAGTATGGCATTGGTGGGAATTTTAGATAATATGGTGGATTTAGATCGTTTTGACTTGGATGGGGTGAAAATGCGCTTGAATCGTCTAGAAACTGAAGGAAAAAAGCTAATTTTTAGTGGCTACGCGGAAATAGAACGTATTCCTCGCTCTGCTTAAAATACAAAAAATCATAACCCAATGATACCAAGGGTTGTTAATTATTAACTCCAGTTGCTTGTGATTATCGGATATTTTTTCCTCTCTAGGGTGTGTCAGATAAAATAATTGGGGTTCAAGTCACTAATTTTAAGTTTCTGACGCACCTGATTTCACTAACAAAGCAACTTACCTTATTTATGGAAAATTTGGTGTTTCTGAATTGGGGGATGTCTGATAGCGTAGCCATATCAGGATATCCAGGATTTAAGGATTGACAGGATGATTGATGATTCTACAGTAGAGATTTATCAGTGATCATTTGGGATGTGATCAGGATCAATACCTATAGATTGTCTGAATCAGGATATCCAGGATTTAAGGATTAACAGGATGATTGGTGATTCTACAGTAGAGATTTAGCAGTGATCATTGTTGTCTATGGGCGAGGTGTAATTTTTTATTCATCTATCCCCAATACTTATGGGATGTGATCAGGATCAATACCTATAGATTGCAGGTATGCAGCTAGTTTTTCCTTTTGTTTTCGTTCTTGGAGAGCGATCGCTTCTGCTTGTTCTTTAGCTAAATTGGCATCAAGA
>NZ_JAYGHC010000098.1:0-8111 GCF_034932285.1 Cronbergia sp. UHCC 0137 | reverse complement strand
CTTCTGCTGCGACTTTTTGCTCACCATAAATATTGATAGGTGATACTTGATCTGTTTCTTTATAAACTGGGTTTAACCCATCAAAAACTAAATCGCTGGAAGTAAATACTAAAGGTAAATAATTATCTGCACAAAGTCCGGCTATGTTACAAGACACTCCAACGTTGATTTTATAAGCTTCTTGGGGATGAAGTTGACAATAATTTGGTTGAGATTGGGCGGCTGTGTGAATTACTGCATCCGGTTTGATATCATTGAATATACTCTTTAATTCCTGAAAATCTGTTAAATCAACTTTTACTATTTTGATGTCAGGTATTTTTATAAAATGAGTATGATATGTACTGTAAACTTCCCATTTTTGTTTTGCTAACTCACAAAGATGCCAACCTAAAAAACCGCTTGCACCAGTGATTAATAATTTTCTTTTCATTGATATAAAACCCAAAAAAAACCACAGTTTAATTTATTTAGATAAGACCTCTTGCATAAATACTTTGGTGTCTCCAAGAATATTCTTGAAAAGCTCACGCAGAGGCGCAGAGGCGCAAAGAAAAATTTGAAAATCACGACTTTTGCAAGAAGTTTATAGAACTTACTGATAAGTATCTGAATGGAATCAATTACATATTATTTGTTTACCAACTCTTTGCCAGTTAAGGATTCCAGCCTTGATACTTGTGTATTTAATTCTGTCTCATTAGTTAGCGTTGACCAAATTCGATAATATTCTTCCCCCTGACTCCTGACTCCTGACTCCTGACTCCTGACTCCTGACTCCTGACTCCTGACTCCTGACTCCTGACTCCTGACTCCTGACTTCTAGCCCTAACCAAAAGACTTGTCAACAAATCCTACATATTTAATTTCCTTGAATTAAATCCTGAAATTGTTGATTATTCCGTACTTGATCAAAATCTGAATCTGTTTGTGCTAATTTCCGATATTTATCAGGAAGTAGTTGTATGGCTTTGCTGAGGTTTTCTATAGTTGATTCTATATTGTTTTGTAGGGCAAAGTTACAGGCCTTATTGTAATAAGCTTGATGTAAATCTTTGCGGATAGTTAAAGCCTGATTGTAGGATGCTAATGCTGCTTTGTAGCTTTGCATTTTTGTGAGGGCAATACCTCTGTTGATCCAGGCTTCGTGCTTTTCTGGTTTGATTGCTATGGACTCATCGTAGGCTTTGACAGCTTCTGAATAGCGACGCAAGGCTGTTAAGGCATTTCCCCGATTGTACCAAGCTTCGTGTTTATTTGGTCGAATAGCGATCGCTCTATCGTAAGATATTAAAGCCTCTTGATAATTTTGTAAAGCGGTCAAGGCATTCCCTCTATTTACCCATGTTTCCGCACTATCTGACTTAATAGCGATCGCTCTATCATAAGCTGAAATTGCCTCTTGGTAACGTTGGCTATCTAAATAACTATTACCGAGATTCCATAAATCTTTCGCTATTTGGTTATCTTTGGCCTCCGTCAGCAACTGAGCAACATTGGTCTCTTGCACAATCTGTTTGGTATTTTCTGTTGCCAAATGGCCGCAACCGAATGTAATACAACCAAGCAATCCGCAGGCTATCAAACCGCGCCAAAACCCTCTCCTAATTTCAAAATAGGGGATAGGTGACAAGTGTTCAGTAACAGGAAAGGAGGTTTTCATGATTGGTGATGTACACAGTTCATGATGGCTATCTAATTCCTTGATGATAAAACCTAGTCTTCTTCAATAAGAGTATCAGAATACACGAATTTTTATCCATTACTTTCCTATTTTTTAGAAAAAAATTTCTTGAAGATTTGACTAAGAAAACTCCGCAAAAAAAAGATGAGCCAAATTCCTGCAACTAAAATGACCTTTCCTCCCCCCCCTCTGCTATCAAAACGACAGGATATTTTTTTATTTAAAAGTCTCTAATGGCGGGATTTTTTCTTAGGAATATTTACCACGGGTAACGGTGAACTAGATGAGCGAGAAGGCAAATAATGTTGCACAACTGGTTCTTCCGGTAAGGGTGGACGCTGTTGCATACGCCACAATTTAAATACTAGGGCAATTCCCGCTGTTCCTAACCCAAAAGCGAACAAAGACCAGCTATCATCCAATCCACCAATCACAGCATCCACAACACCCATTGTCACTAATGCGCTGATGATTGGTTCTTTTCGGTAGGCTGACTTGAAAAAACGAGGTAATACAGCATTCATCACAGCTTGTTTTGTTTCCGTAATTTTTTGTATAAGTTTATCCAGGACACCCTTATCATATTAGACATTTACATCTTACTCCAGCAAGAGTAGGGCAAAGCTGGTATAACCTCTGCTAAAATAAGCTTACAGGCTTTGACCAAATGTGATAAATTGAGTTTTCAACTGATCATAATATTATAACACCCAAATATTCTCAATTTTTTATGACCATAAAGCTGTAATCAAACGCCCGAATATCTCTATCTATAAAAACTTCCATCTGTCAACGTGGTTGTTTGATAGATAGAGATGAAAACTCAGCTAGAGATATTCTCTTCGTCGGGCATTGATCATGCCTATTTAAGTCCGAGCCATGATAACACGCCTTGATTAGTAGCATATTCAATGACTACCATTAAAATAAATCCAATCATAGCGGCTCGACCATTCAAACGTTCGGCATATTCGTTAAAACCAAACTTGGGTTCTTCTAGTTTAGGGTTAACAGTTGGTTGTTGTTGTGTCATTATCGGCTTTTCCTCTCTTCTGGTCAGCAAATTAAACTTGATATTGGGTTTTCAGCTAATTACAGGTCTTGTACTTGAGAAGGTAACTTCTGAAATAGCACCATGCAAAAGCTGACTTTACAATTTTTAATTATTCTTTATCTATTGTAGAAAAACTGAGAAATTAGTCAAGGGTAAGAGTTGGCGGATTTGCTGGTTGATGTAGAGAAGATTAGGTGAAATTGGCTATCTCTAATACTGAAGTGTTGAGATAGATACTGGCAGACTAGGCTAAAACAAAAAATTATCAGAGGCTTTCAATGGAAATTGGTGTTCCCAAGGAAAGAAAAGATCAAGAATTTCGGGTGGGGTTAAGTCCTTCTAGCGTCCGGGTGCTGAGGGAAAATGGCCATCATATTTTCGTTCAAACACAAGCAGGGGAAGGGGCTGGGTTTACAGATGACGACTATAATAAAGCGGGGGCAGTGGTTGTTGATACAATTGAAGAGGTTTGGAATCGAGAGCTAGTTGTGAAAGTGAAAGAACCTCTAGCTAGTGAGTATAAGTTTTTGCAAAAGGGACAATTATTATTTACTTATTTACATTTAGCGGCTGACCGCAAATTAACAGAGTATTTAATGGATTGTGGAATTTGTGCGATCGCTTACGAAACTGTGGAACAATCAGGGATGAATAAGCTCCCTCTCCTCACACCCATGAGCATCATCGCTGGACGCTTGGCAGTGCAGTTTGGCGCTAGGTTTTTAGAACGGCAGCAAGGTGGCAGGGGTGTACTATTAGGAGGTGTTCCTGGGGTTAAACCCGGTAAAGTGGTGATTTTAGGTGGTGGTGTGGTGGGTACAGAAGCCGCTAAAATCGCTGTAGGGATGGGGGCATCAGTACAAATTTTAGATGTCAATGTAGACCGTTTATCCTATTTAGAAACTCTTTTTGGTTCTAGGGTGGAATTGCTTTACAGTAATTCTGCTCACATTGAAGCGGCTGTTAAGGAAGCTGATTTACTAATTGGTGCTGTTTTGGTGTTGGGACGAAAAGCGCCGATTTTAGTATCACGGGATTTGGTCAAAACTATGCCTCGTGGTTCTGTAATTGTCGATGTAGCAGTTGATCAAGGTGGTTGTGTAGAAACTTTACATCCTACGTCTCACACTGAGCCAGTATATGTAGATGAGGGTGTTGTACATTATGGTGTTCCCAATATGCCTGGAGCAGTTCCTTGGACAGCAACTCAAGCTTTAAATAATAGTACATTACCCTATGTTGTGCAGTTGGCAAATTTGGGTATTAAAGCTTTGGAGGTTAATCCGGCTTTGGGTAAAGGTTTAAACGTGCAGAATCATCGTCTAGTACATCCGGCTGTACAAGAGGTTTTCCCTGATTTGGTGAGTTAAAAAGCACCTTTTAAATTAAAAGTGGTGGGCAATGCCCACCCTACTATTTTCGCATATTTTGTAGTCTGTAGTCTGTAGGGTGCGTCAGACAGAATAATTTAGACTAAAATCACTCATTTTCAGATTCTGACGCACCTTAGTTAATAAATCTTTGAGAAAAATCTTGAATCAGTAAATCAAGCACAAAAGGATCTTTGCAAGCATGATGTAATTTAGCAGCAAAGGGAATCAAAAGTTGATTATTTTGCCAATAGCGTTTACCAAAATAAAAATAAGGTTGACCAATAATTTCACTGCTTCGCCAATGTAATGTTAATCCAGTAAACTGTAAATTTGGTAAATTCCCGATAAAACAGGAAAATAAAAATGTTTGAGGATCGGATCTTTCCCTTTTTCCATTTCTGATTTGATCTAATTTTTGACGATATTGAATAATAAAGTCTTGGTAACTGATTTGGCTAATATTTTCTAACAACATTTCGCAAAACCGATCTTTTCCTCCAACTGCTACTGGCACTAACACAATCGGATTATCCAAAATAAACCACTGATTGTCAACAAATCGCAAATTAAAACAAAAATGATTTTTAAGGGTTTGTACTAAATGCCAAGTTAAGAAACTAAAGAAAGTTGCTCCTTCTGTGGGATTTGCTTGATATAATTTATAAGCATCAGTAACATCCAGTTGAATTGTAATATCAACATAAGGAACTTGAATGATATTTGGGTCAGTAAAGAAATCTAAAGACCAATTTAGATAACCTTCTTTTGCATGATCATCTAATAATCTTGGTTGATATTGGCTGGGAATCATCATTAACTCTAGAAAATCTACAACTTGTTTTAACACAAAATTTGCTCAATCATTCGGTTAGCTTGGGAAGCATAACCACCGCCGAATAAATTGAAATGATTTAAAATGTGATAAAGATTATAAAGTATTTTCCGTTGTTCATATCCGGCATTTACAGGCCAAACTTCTTGATAACCTTGATAAAATCCTGCCGGAAAACCACCAAATAATTCAGTCATAGCAATATCAACTTCTCTATCGCCAAAATAAGTCGCTGGATCAAATATTACTGGTTCACCGCTAACAGTAGATCCTGCATTTCCTCCCCACAAATCCCCGTGAACTAAAGATGGTGAGACTTGATGATTTGCTAATAATTTCGGGATAGTTGCTAATAGTTGATTTTGCAAGGGAAACCTACCACCGTTCTGTTTTGCTAATTGAAATTGATAACCTAAACGATGGGTAATATAAAAATCTACCCAGTTAGAAGTCCAAGTGTTAATTTGAGGTGTAGAACCAATAGTATTATTCATATCCCAGCCAAAACCCTTGTTATTGGTGGCTTGGTGCATGGTTGCTAATTTGCGTCCCATTTCTTGCCAAGATTTGCTGTTTCCTGTTCCCATCTCTAACCATTCTAGGACTATGTAAGCAGAATCCCCCGCAATTCCCGAACAAATGGGTTGAGGAACGCGAATGGTTACGGTGTTGAATATTTGCTGTAACCCTAGCATTTCAGCTTCAAACATAGCTATTTGCGAGGCTTGGTTCAATTTAACAAAATATGTCAATTGACCATCACTCAGGGCATAACCTTGGTTAATACATCCACCACTAACAGAACGCCTGTCTTGTGTTTGAAATTTTTTGCCAGTTGTATGGCTAATATGGGTGTCAATTTGTTGCCAAATCATGAATTTGCTATTTGTGGTTTAATAATAACTACACCATAGGCATCTGGGGAAAGATACTGTTGTGCGGCTTGCATTAATTCCGGTGCGTCTTGGGATTTGATATAGTCTGGGTAATTAAAAGCTGGTTCTAAATCGCCAATGAGGGACTGATAATAACCATATAATCCAGCCCGATCGCTCGGTGTTTCGTTACTAAATATAAACCTATTAGCTACCCGTCGGCGGACACGGACAATTTCTGAGGCTTTGACCGGTTCGGTTTGTAATCTGCGAAGATGTTGAGCGATCGCTGTTTCTACTATATCTAAATCTTCCACCCCACATTTAGCAGAAATAGAAAACGTTCCTTGCAGTCGATTACTCATATTACTCACAGAAATTGATCTAACCAATCCCCGTTCTTCCCGCAAATCTTGTACCAATCTAGATGTCCTTCCATGTCCCAAAATCCCCGCCAACACATCTAAAGCATAGGTTTGATTTAATTCCATCATTCCCGGTACTCGCCAAATCATCGTTAACCTTGCTTGCTGGAGACTTTCATCCACAAATTCCTGTCGAACAATTTCTGTAAATGCTGGTTCTAAACTAACTGATAATTGATCATTAATAACTAAGGACTGACCACTATTTTTTGTAAAACTTTCCGTGATAATCTCTACTAATTCGTTTACAGGTAAATTACCCACAGCTACCGCAGTAATTGACTTAGGCTGATACCAATTAGCGTGGAAGTCCCGCATTTGCTGAGGTTGCAATTGAGAAATCACTGATTCTGTACCCAACACCGGACGACGATAGGGTAGGAAATCAAAAGCCATTTCCATCGACCGTCGAAAAGTACGACGACCAGGATTATCTTCAGAACGTCTAATTTCTTCTAATACTACCAACCGTTCCCGTTCAAAAGCATCATCAGGAATACTCGCATTTTGTACCACATCTATTTGCAATGGCGCTAATTCAGCAAAATCCTGGGGTGCAGTATTGATATAATAATGAGTATAATCTTGGCTTGTAGCAGCATTAGTCACAGCACCACGTTCTTCAATTCGCCGCTCAAATTCCCCACTACTTAGTTGCTGTGTTCCTTTAAAAATCATGTGTTCTAAAAAGTGAGCCATACCGTTCATCGCATCTGACTCTACAGCCGAGCCTATTTTCACCCACAAGCTCAGATTCACAGCTTCTACTGGCATTTGCTCGGCAATGATAGTTAAACCATTGGGTAATTGATGCAGTTCTGGAGCATTAAGACGAGGAAATTTTAGCAGAGTTGATGTCATTGTCTCTGGGGGTGGGAGAGCTAGTTACTTCTTTAGTTTACAAACTTATTTACATAATTTATCCAATTCCTCATTAACCCATCCTCATACTCAAATCCAACCACCGCGACTGAGTAATCGGCGCACTACTAGATATATAGTCAACACCAGTTTCCGCCACAGCCCGAATAGTTTCTAAAGTCACATTCCCCGAAGCCTCAATCTTCACACTACCATCCTCCTGACGAATTAACCGCACCGCCTCCTTCATCATCTCCAAATCCATATTATCCAACATAATAATATCGGCCTTGTAATCTAAAGCCTCCCGCACCTGTTCTAAACTTTCCGTCTCCACCTCAACAGTCAAAGGATAAGGAACTTGAGAACGAATGCGTGTCATAGCTTTTCCTATTCCCCCCGCCGCCACAATATGATTATCCTTAACCATCACCGCATCATCTAACCCCATCCGGTGATTCATTGCACCACCCACAGCAGTCGCGTACTTTTCCAAAAGCCTTAATCCAGGAGTAGTTTTGCGCGTATCCACCAACCGAACAGGTAAATCTGCTATTTTTTCCACATATTTATGAGTCAGCGTGGCAATTCCACTCAACCGCATCACCAAATTCAGCGCCACCCGCTCCCCCATCAACAAGGCATCCATTGCCCCCTCAATTTCCGCCACCACCTGTCCAGGTTCACACCATGCCCCCTCATCAGTGACCGCCACAAAATTCACATCTTCATTCAAAAGCTGAAACACCCTAGCAGCAACGGGTAAACCCACAATCATCCCTGGAGCTTTCCCTACCCACCTAGCCTTTGCTCGTATCACACCTTCATCTAAAAGAGATTGAGTAGTGCGATCGCCCCTACCAATATCCTCCAACAACCAACCCCGTAACAAAGGATCTAACACCAAACCCGGAGGTAAAACACCAAATTTATTCACAACTTCTATTTAAAATCATTGACTACAAAAACAATATAAGCCAAAACCCTTACACTATAAGGATCTTGAG
>NZ_JAYGHC010000097.1:0-8683 GCF_034932285.1 Cronbergia sp. UHCC 0137 | reverse complement strand
TGACACCTTCACTTACAGCTTCCTATCTGGAACTAACGATAATAATCAATTTACAATTCAAAATAATCAACTTTTAATAAATAATTCCCCAGATTTTGAAACCAAATCAACTTATAACATCTTAGTTCGCAGTACCGACTCTAATAATCAATCCTTTGACCAGACATTCACAATTAATATAAATGATCTAAATGAAACACCAACAGATTTAACAATAAGTTCTAACAACGTTAATGAAAATGTCGCAGCTAATACCCCTATTGCTACATTCACAACTATCGACCCAGATATAAGTGACACCTTCATTTATAGTTTAGTAGCTGGAAGCAACGACAATAATCAATTTACTATTACTAATAATCAACTTCTAATAAATAATTCTCCAGATTTTGAAGCGAAATCAAGTTATAGTATCAGCTTGCGTACTACTGATGCTGCTAATCAGTCGTTTGAGAAGACATTCACTATCCAAGTCAATGATATCAACGAAGTACCTACTAATTTGGAATTTACACCTATCCAAGTTAATGGGAATGAACCAACTAATACAATAATTGGTACATTCGCTTCTAGTGACCCAGACAGAGAGAATGTTTTTGTTTACAGCTTAGTTCCTGGAAGTGGTGATACTGATAATGGTGTATTTACTATTAATGATAATCAGCTACTAATTAAGAATGCAGAAGAGTTTGGTAATAAGGGAATTTATAATATTCGTATGCGTACTAGCGACAGTGGTAATCTGTCTTTAGAAAAAACTTTGTCTATTTTATCTATTAATATCAATGATACTGAAGAAGCTGTTATAACGAGTGTTAGTGATGATATTCTAAATGTTAAAGGTAACGGTGCTACTGCTACAATTAAAATTACTCTGACCAGGAGAAATTCTAACTTGGTGAATGAGTTAAATGTATATACTGTTGATGACAATCAAGGAAGAATTAATGGTATTTCTCCTGGTGATGTAGGTTATGTTCAAGCATCATTAAATCGTTCACGTGTGATTTTTTCATCTCTTGCTAATTTACCTAATGGGTTTACTAATAGTGATGTTAGTCGGTTGCTGGAATTAAAGTCTGATGAAAATTTGAGATTTTATTTGGTTAAAAATAGCACGACTGATGATGTTTTAGCTGGGATTACTCCTATAACTGATGTACTGTTTTCTAATCCTTCTACACAACAGCTTACAAATTTGGGTAATAACTTATTTTCTCTAGCTTGGAGAGATAGTTCTAATAATAGGACTAATGACTTTCAGGATCTTGTGGTGAATATTCAGTCTACAACGGAAAGTTTACCTCTGGGTACAAATCTCCAAGGTTCATCTCAAGCAGAATTAATTGATTTACGCGGTTTTACACAACAGGTTACGGCTAATTTTATTGTTAACAGAGAAGCTGCTTTTAATAATTTTGTTGGCTTTTATCAAGTTGAAAATATGAATGGTGATATTAATGTTAATGGTGGTGTGTTGCGTCCTGGTGACTCAGGTTATATTCAAGCTGCTGTGAGAGGACGTGCAAATATTGATTTGAGAGTCAATAATCAAGGTACTGTTTCTTTATCTGGTAGTTTTGAACCTAATGCTATTTTTGCACCATTTATAATCGCTAATGGCAGTCCTGATGCTATTCTTGATAGTAATCCCAATAATGATCCTCCTGTCTATTTTGCGTTTTTGGGTGCTAATAAAGATAAAGTGGATCACATTCGCTTGTTAGGGAATAATATCTTTGGTTTTGAGGATCTAGCCAATGGTGGCGATCGCGATTATAATGATATCGTTGTCCGAGTTAATTTGACTACCCCTATCTAAACAAGTTTTGGCAAACTTAAAGAGGTATTTTTAGGAAATATTGCTAGGTTTGTTTCTGAATCAAAAAAGTGCAGTTTATCTGAATTTAGTGAAAACCATAGTTGTTCACCCAATTTAATTACTCTGTCTGGTGGAACTCTCGCTTGCAGAAATTGATCTTCTGTATTTGGTAAATTGGGTTCAGCAATTTTCACAGATAAAAAGGTGTCATTACCCAAATTCTCTACCAAATCTACCTGTACTGGTAAATTTTTGGTCGCTGGTACACCCAAGTTCAAATGTTCTGGACGAATGCCTAATATTATAGTTTGCCCATCGTATTTTTGTAAGGTACTTCCCCAAATTTCTGGTAAAGTTAGGCGAAAATGTGCATGAGTAATTAATAAGGGGGCGTGAAATTCTACGGGAATAAAATTCATTGGTGGTGAACCAATAAATTCTGCTACAAAACGGTTAGCTGGTCGGTTATAAAGTTCCAGTGGTGCGGCTACTTGCTGGATTTTACCTTCCGACATGATAGCTATACGATCGCCCATTGTCATCGCTTCTGTTTGGTCATGGGTAACGTAAATGGTTGTAGTTCCCAACTGACGCTGTAATTTAACGATTTGGGCGCGGGTTTCTGCCCTTAGTTTAGCATCTAAATTAGATAGTGGTTCATCCATTAAGAATACTTGCGGATTGCGAGCGATCGCTCTTCCTAATGCTACCCTTTGTCTTTGTCCCCCAGATAATTGCTTAGGTAAGCGATTGAGTAAGGTTTCTATTTGCAGCAATTCGGCAACATTTCGCACTATTTCATTTATAGACCGTTCTTTGTCCGAGGTGTATTGTAAGCCCTTTGGTAACTTTTTAGTCACTCCTACCAGCAGGTTTTCTCCCCATTTGGCAAATTTTTCTTTACCTACTCCCCCATCTTTAAATCGACGACGCAACCCAAAGGCAATGTTATCATACACCGTTAGATGGGGATAAAGGGCGTAATTTTGAAACACCATCGCAATATCCCGTTCTTTGGGGGGTAAATCATTAATTAACCTATCGCCGACCCAAATATTACCACCTGTCATCGTTTCTAAACCAGCAATTAACCGTAATAAAGTGCTTTTACCGCAACCAGAAGGACCCACCAGCACCATAAACTCACCATCAGCGATGGTTAAATTGATCCGTCTCAACACGCTGATGCTATCTGCACCATGTTGTGCATTGACATTTTCACCTTTGCGGGGAGGGAAACTTTTATAAACGTCTTCTAATATAACTTGTGTCACGAGTAATTATTTTATAACAGGGAACGGGGAACATTTCAATTCAGAATCAAATATATATTTACCTTTGCTACAGCGATCGCTTTTAATAAGGCCAGTGATCATAATTCAAAATATGCTTCCTAGTCAAAGAGTTTATTTTTTATTAATTTTGGCAATAGTTATAACTCCGGTTATGTCTATGTTGATTGGTGTTTCCCTGAGTCTGGCTGTAATTTTACTATTTGACACCGTTGTTTTAGCATTAATGGTAGTTGATGGGTGGAAGGTGAAAAAAGATCGGGTGAAAATTAATCGAGAATTACCATCTAAATTATCCATTGGGCGCGATAATGTGGTAAAATTGAAAGTAGACTCTGGCGAAGGTCAGGCGATCATCCAAATCCGTGACTTTTATCCCCAACAGTTCCCTGTCTCTACAACCACCCTTACTGCCACAGTAACTCCTAATAGTCATCAAGAATTAACTTATACAGTTCACCCAACAGAACGGGGTGAGTTTACTTGGGGAAATATTCAAGTTAGACAGTTGGGAAATTGGGGTTTGAGTTGGAATAATTGGCAAATTCCCCAAAATACGCGAGTAAAAGTTTATCCTGATTTAATGGGATTGCGATCGCTCTCCATTCGTCTCACCCTCCAATCATCCGGTTCAATTCGCAAAATCCGCCAAATGGGAATGGGAACAGAGTTTGCAGAACTGCGGAACTACCGCAATGGAGACGATTTACGGTTTATTGATTGGAAAGCCACCGCCAGACGTTCCTATGCTAACACAGGTCCCCTAGTTAGGGTGTTAGAACCAGAACAGGAGCAGACATTATTAATCTTACTAGATCGTGGTCGATTAATGACAGCCAGAGTTCAAGGTTTGCAAAGATTTGATTGGGGTTTAAATACTACATTATCACTAGCCTTAGCCGCATTACACAGAGGCGATCGCGTTGGTGTGGGTGTATTTGATCGTCAATTACATACGTGGATACCCCCAGAACGTGGTCAAAACCATTTAAATCGGCTAATTGATCGTCTGACCCCAATTCAACCAGAACTCTTAGAATCAGATTATTTAGGGGCTGTTACTCATGTAGTTCAAAGACAAACTCGTAGAGCATTAGTAGTAATAATTACAGACTTAGTTGATATTACCGCATCATCAGAACTCCTAGCTGCCCTTTCCAGACTAGCACCGCGATATTTACCCTTTTGCGTCACCCTCCGCGATCCTCAAGTAGACAATTTAGCCGACACCTTCACAGAAGATGTAACTACCGCGTACACTCGTGCAGTTGCTTTAGATTTATTAGCACAAAGACAAGTTGCTTTTGCCCAATTGAAACAAAAAGGTGTATTAGTTTTAGATGCACCAGCTAATCAAATTTCTGATCAATTAGTTGAAAGATATTTACAACTCAAAGCCAAAAATCAATTATAACAGAGAAATACCAAAAAGTAGTGATTAACCAAATAAATGTTCCCAGTCTACCATTGCCTACCCCACTTGTAGGATCAGAAATTGGTTCTTTTACAGAATTAACTGTAACTCAAAGAATGCCAGCGATCGCACTTCGAGTAATTGCAGAAAATAAATTTTTCCCAGAGATCAATCAAAGTTTACAAGAATTAGCCTTAGAACTACCAACAGGCAATTTACGACCATTGTTAAATGATCCTAATCCAGATTTTTTAGCTTGGGAGAAATATTCAGAACCCTATCAAGAACAGCGTTGGATTGATGTACCTTGGTTTTTCGCTGAAACGTACTTTTATCGGTTAATTCTGAATATTACCAATTACTTTCACCAAGAAATTGATCCCTTTGCTTTACAAAAATCTCAAGGTTTAGAAACATCTATAGATTCAATTGTTTCTCTGTGTTCTCAAACAGAAAAATGGTTAAATGAATCAAAGCAAGAAGGTAAACCCAGCAAATCATCGCTAATTGCTTTATTATACTTTGCTTTGTGGGGAAATCGTGTTGATTTAAGTTTATGGTCAGCATTTGCAGATGATCGGAGTCGTTTTGATATTCAAAGTCAACTCACAAATATTTTAGTAGATGATTCCTTTGCTGTTAGCAAATTACTAACTGCTTCTCAAGGTAAAAGAGTTGATTTGATCATTGATAATGCTGGTTTTGAATTGATTTGTGATTTGTGTTTAGTAGACTTTTTATTGGGTAGTGGTTTTGCTAATCAAGTTTATTTACACCTCAAACCCCATCCCACCTTCGTATCCGATGCGATGATTAAAGATGTCTATCAAACCAAAGATTTTTTAGCCGAAAGTAGCAATTCAAGCCTCAAATCCTTTACGCAAAGATTAACAGAAAATCTAGATTCTGGTAAATTAGTGCTAACTGAAGATTATTTTTGGACTTCACCCTTAGCATTTTGGGAAATACCCACATCTCTAAAAGACGAGTTAGGAAAATCAAGTTTAATTATCGTCAAAGGGGATGCTAATTATCGACGCTTATTAGGCGATCGCCATTGGGATTATAGCACAAAGTTCACAGATATAGTTTCTTATTTACCCGCCCCAATGGTAGCTTTGCGTACCTTAAAATCTGAAGTCGTCGCAGGTTTAAATCCCGCAGATATTCAAGAAAAAGCTCAACTTGATCCTAATTGGTTGACAAATGGACAGTGGGGAATAATTCAGTTAGTACCTTAAAAAAAGGGAATAGGGAACAGATAAAAAAATTTAGTTCCTTCCCTCTTACTTTCCTCATTTGCGCGAAACAAAAAGTAATTTATTCATCTACACAAAACTGGAAATTAAAATCAAGAACAATATCCCGATTCAAAACTCGCAGATGATTAATTAAAACTGCAATAGGATTTATTTCTTGAGTCATTAACCAAAACATCCAACAAATCAACTTGAGGATATTGAATAAAGTTGTGCGAGTTAAACATTCATGAACTGCTACACGGGCTTCATCTAAAAGACTGTCGTATTCTTCAACAATTGGCTGATCATGAAATATGGGAGAATTAATGCCGTGAATCCCACTAACTTGATATTTACCCATGGAAATCCTTGGTAGACAAGAGACTTCAAGGTGATATAAATCATGATAACATAGCCAATCATCATGTAAATATATCCTACTATTTCCTATTTTGACAATATCCTTGCTATTGCAACCCAGGAGTCTTTTAATAGATAAATCTAGCCCTAACTGTGAAGGAGGAATAAATTTTGCCATAGAAAAATAACCAATTTAAATTGGGTGTAAAATTGACTGTAGTTGTTGTATTTTTATGCTCGAAAGTTGTAATTTTCTAGGACAATTGGTACATTAATAATGTCTATCTTAGATATATATGATTTAATGTCAACTAGATATGCAACTATTTAAAATAATTAAGTAGCAAGAAATAGGGTTGAACCTTTTTTGACTTGAAAAACAACCCCTGAAGAAAAAATGAATTTTCTAATTTCAACGTTTAGCTAATGCGGGGGTTTTTCCCTTTAAACCAATCATCAATTTGAGTGCAAATATTTTTACCATAGGGACACGCTGCAAAATCCCTAAACCCAAACGACGAACTATAACTACTGGTAAGAAATTATTAGAAAATACTCGATCTAATAAATCGGTGAACCCTAAAATTGTCAGATTCTCTTTTTTTCTCCAACGTTCATAAGTCTTGAGAATCTGAATATTCCCAATATCTTCACCTGCTTTGTGTGCAGTTTCTAATACCTGCGCTAAGGCCGCAGCATCACGAATACCTAAGTTTAAACCTTGTCCACCAACGGGATGACAGTTGTGTGCTGCATCTCCCACCAAAGCTAAACGGGGGAGAACATAGCGATCGCTCTGCATTAACTGTACCTGAAAAATAAAGCGATCGCCCAATAATTCTAATTTACCCATTTGCTGACCAAATCGTTGACTCAGTTGGGCTAAAAACTGTTCATCATCTAACGCACACAAGGCTTTTGCTTCTTCGTGGGGTGCAGTCCACACAATGCGGCAACGATTCCCAGGTAAGGGTAAAATCGCAAAGGGTCCGCTTGTCCAAAATTTCTCGTAAGCCGTTTGATTATGGGGTTTTTCTGGCTTGACAAAAGCTACAATACACGACTGCCAATATTTCCAGCCTTTAGTTTTAATACCGGCTGCTTGGCGAATGGGCGATCGCGCACCATCGGCCGCTACCAATAGTTTACTGCAAATTTGCCGATTTTCTCCAGCAATGTTAACATTAATAATAACTTTATCTTGCCCGTATTCAGTATTTACCACTTCCGCCGGACACAGATAAGTTACATGATCACAACTTTGAACAAATTCCTGCAAAGGTTCTAGAAGTGCTTGGTGTTCAGCCACATAACCTAACTCTGGTGTACCTAAATCAGTCGTTTGGAATTGCACCACATCAGGATAATCAGCGTCAGAGAGGCGAACTTGGTTGTATTTGGCGATGTTGGGGAGAATTTTTGACCAAATACCAATTCCTTGAAAAATTTGCGCCGAAAGCAGATGTACAGCATAAGCTTGTCCTTTGGCGACGGAGACCGAGGCGACTCTAGCCTCAATAAGTAACACCTTCAAACCGGAATCCTTTAAAGCCGCAGCAGTGGTTAAACCCACAATTCCACCGCCGACAATTACCAAATCATAGTCATATCCCCGCTTGTCTGTGGGTGTGTGGAGAGGGGGGAAATTTTGTGTTAGCTGCGTCAGGGACATTGTTAAGATAGATTACGAGGTTTTAACTATTATTGTTACGCGATCGTCCCTTTTAGCGCAACGTGGAAATTTATTTGTCAATCCAAGCACCCAGAAATTCTACTTGGTTAACCATTTCCTCTGCTGACTTAACCGTAACCAACCTTAAAATACCCCGCATTAATTCCCCGACTGAGTAGTATTGTTGTTTTACTAAAATCATCCCTGCATGAGATTTTCCCTGGCTTAAAAAAGTTGTATGTAAGCGATAAAAATCCCGAATATTGGAAGTATAAACAACTCGGTTTTGTAATGTAGCCCAGATTAACTGTTCTTCATCAGGAAAACTTAATCTGTTTACACCCAGAGTAGTAATTATATCTACACCTCGATTTTTCAGAGGCAGCACTAATGCAGTATCACCAGAATCTTCATCCATGTATAAACGAATTTGATTCACGACTGCCTACTTGCCCTATGCAATGCTTCTATGCGGTCAGCTTCTGCTTCTTCTTCTGCAATATCGTTATCAATTTCTTCCCGATTCATATGATAATAGGTCAAGGCTGCATAAACTTGTCCTATGGTTAAATGCTCAATTCGTGCAGCAATTTCTTCTGCTCTCAGTCCTTGTTTATACCAGATAGCAATGCGTCGCACTGTTACTCCCGTGCCAGCAATTAAAGGACAGCCGCCATGAATACCGGGATGACTGTTAATGAGAGTGCCAATATCAGCAATAGTAGTTGACATGGTGAATAAATGGTGTTGGATATTCGTCTATTCTAACAAAAATCGTCCCTTTTAGCGCAACGTGGAATTAAGATTTTAATTGTCTGATAGCCTAGCGTCAGGATAACCAGGATTAGAGGATGTACAGGATGTTATTTCTATTATTTAGGG
>NZ_JAYGHC010000096.1:0-8916 GCF_034932285.1 Cronbergia sp. UHCC 0137 | reverse complement strand
GGGTATTGAATATCAGCAATAAGCCTGGACCATCTGGTTCACTTACTACTGGACTGGCTATGAATCCTACTATTGGTAATTCACTTACAGAATCAGAAATCAAGTCAATAGTGAGGTCATATTTACCGATATTGATGCCGGAAGTGGGAATGATGCGACCACCGCCACTACCAGCAGTCAAGGGGTCATAATAACGGTTGAAGTTAGCCGCAACACCTAGATAGTACGCACCACCTGTGGTGGCAGTGAACTCTAAATAGGGGTCACGATTGGAGACAAACAACTCATCGGATGCAGGAGCAATAAAGTTTCTGGCTAATTCCTGACCTGCGGCATCAAATAAACGCAGTTCAGTATCAACAAACTGGATTCTTTCAACTCCGTCAATATTAAAGGGCAAGCTGTCGATATCAATTTTAATGGTATCGCCTGCTTTGAGTTCTACTTTATAGATGTCAACATCTTCTGATCGGTCGATGAAGTTAGGAGCAGCATTACCAATTGTTCCTTGAATTTTGAATTGGGTATTGTCTTTACTTAACTGTGTATCGACTGCTTGAGGAATAGTATCGTTGATCGCTGCTAGGTTGTTACCTTCTGTTTCAACTAACAGGACATTGCTGGTGTTGTCGTAGATTTTGAAGGTGGCTGTGTTAGCAGTGGGGCTAACTTCATAGCTATCATCAGGAGCAATGGAGAAAACTGCTGTTTCTACACCTTCGGCAATACCGTCATTGTTTACAGGTGTTCTGACTACAGCTTGATTGGCTGTGATTTTCAAGCTAAAGCCATTCTCGGCAACACTGACGATTTCTCCACCAGTAATTTCTACTCCACTCAGGTCAAATTCACCCAAACTATCACTGTTAACGAAGATGGTCAGACCTTCGGCGGGTGGAGGAGAACTGAGGTTGAAAGTATGTACCGCTACTGTGTTTTCTGACTCAATCAGATTTGCGGGTGTGAAAGCATAGCTAACTAATAACTGAGATTGAGGTGTATCAGCAATGCTCAGGGTAACTGCTGGTTTAGCTGAGTCAATTGTGTATCCTTCACCAGTTTCTAAGCTGAAGGTAAAGGTTTCGAGACCTTCAACTAGACCATCATCGAAGGCTGAAAGGGTAATAGTTGAGGTTTGTTGAGTTAACTTGACATAGAAACCACCTGCACGGAAGTTACCAATGGGGAAGGATGCACCGTTAACTTCTGTGGCAAAGACATTAAACTCACCCAAAGCTGCACGAACCCCACTATTGACGTAGACTAATACGCCTTCTGCTGGTGGTGCTTGGTCTAGGGTAAATGTGAGTGTGGCGCTAGTTCCTGCTGATTCAATTAGTTGGTTTTGGCTGATTTCTATGCCTACTTGCGGCACAACTGTGGGGACAGGTGCTTGCTCTAAGGTTGGGTAGAAGGTAACTGTAGAGAAGTCGCTATCTGGGTTAACTCTGGTGTTGTTTCCAGCGGCCAAAGAGAAAGTTGCAGTTTGTGGTGATTCAAGTTGCAGACTGGTGGGAATAACAATGTTGATGAAGGCGTTATTCTGGTTCAGTTTGAAGGTAAAACCTGTAGCTTCACCTGTAGCGGGGTCATAAATGGCTTGACCAATTTCACCACCAACACTAAAGGGTTTGACTCTGACGGAGTTACCAAAGTATTCCCGTAGGATAATATCAGTGTTAATGATGACATCTGCGCCACCTTCAGGAATTGCGCCCTCTGCTGTTAAGGCGATCGCTAATACTGCTGCACCTGATGGGGGAGCAGTGACTAGGTATGGAGACAGAATCCTCTCACCTGTACCGGCGGATGAGTAAGTCCCTGTGATTGTGTCGATGGAGATGAGGGGGCGAACGCCGCTAGGAACAGGTCGGCCAGGGTTGACAACTTCGCCAACTTCTGGGTTGAGGCTGAGATTGAGGGTATATGCCCCAGTGGTTGTACCTGTACCGCTTCCCTGGACATTGGGATCGTAGGGGTTGAAGTTGGACAGGTTGGGATTTTCGGCGCTGCGATCGTAGTTGGGATTGCTGCTGACACCAACGTAATAAACGCCGTCTGCGGGTGCAACAAAGTCGATATAGGAGTCGTTTCTGGAAACGAATATCTCATTGGGGGCTGGAGCAATCCGGTTAGCAGCCAATACATTGCCTTCAGCATCAAAGACTTGCAACGCTGAGGAAAGGGTAGAACCATTGATCTGTGCGTCGATGTCAGCTGTTAGGCGATCGCCTGCTTTCAACTCAACTTTATAGATGTCTACATCTTCGGTGTTGTCAACGTATGTCCAACCTGCATCTGTGGGGTTGATTCGGTATCTGTTAACACCGCTATAACCAATCGCCCCGGTAATTGATAGTGTGGGGTTAGCAGCACTGAGTCCGGTATTGTTGGCTGTGGCAATAGTATCATTACTTTCGATTTCTGCACTTAGTGCATCTACGATAGTGAAAATTGCTTGATTATTGGTTTCCCCAATGATGTAACCTGTTCCTGGTTGCAAGCTAAAGACGGCTGTTTCTGTACCTTCAATGATGCCGTCGTTCTTCACTCGTAAATCAATCACTGCTCGTTGTGCAGTCATACTCAAATCAAAGCCATCTACTCTGACTCCGACAATAGTACCGCCAGTAACGCTAATTCCTGCCAGGTCAAATTCACTCAGATTCGGTGTGCTGACGGAAACAACTACCCCTTCTGCGGCTGGGGGTGCAGTTAAGGTGAAGGTGTGACGTGAAACCGTCCCTGCTGTCTCAATCAGAGTGGCTGGTGTTCTGGTGAGTGTGAGTAATGGTAGGGTGGATTCTGGGCTGTCTTGGATGGTAACTACCACAGTATTTTCTGCGGAGTTGACTGTGTAACCAGGATTTGCTACTACGCTATAGCGTTGAATTTCTACACCTTCTGTTACACCGTCTGGGAAGGCCGCTACTGTAATACTGGCGGTCTGTTCGGTGATGCGGAAGTAGAAGCTATTACTACCAATGAGGGCGGGTAACTCTCCACCTACTACTTCTGCTTGCAGAACATCAAAATCACTCAAGCTGGAGAATTGCGCTCCTCTTACCAACACTACTACACCTTCTGGGGGTAGGGCTTCACTGAGGCTGAAGTTGAGGGTAACTGTTCCACCTTCCGACTCAACTATGGTGGTGTTGGTGGTACTCAAGCTAACTTCTGGGGTGACGCTTGGTGCTGGTACGTCTTGCAGTGTGTTGTAAACAGGGAATGTGGTGGATGCTTTATCGGCGCTGACACTGTACCCTTCCCCTGCTTGGACGGAGAAAGTAGCTGAGGCTAGGTCATCGGCTGCTAGTCCACTCTTGAGCCGGAAGAGAATGAAGGCGTTAGGTGATGTAACTCTGGCTTTAAAGCCGATACCGTTACCTGCTTCGTCGTAAATTGCCTCTAGAACTTGCGCTCCTGGTGAGAATGGTGTCCCATTTAGTCCAGTCACGTATTTCCACAGGTCTAGGTCGGTGATCACATCAACTACTAAACCTTCTTCTGGGATTGTACCGTCTACACTCAGGGATAGATTGAGGACGGCTGCACCTGTTCTGGTCGCGCCTTCTGCGTCTGTATATTCTGCTGATTTTACTAACCCATAAGCTAGTAGGTTATCTTGAGCATCTGCTGTTACGGGAATAGAACTAATACTTACTACGGGCTGTTCAGTTATAGCGTCATCAATTGTTATGGTTACTTGGTTGGCTTGGGGGTTAACTTGATACTGCTCCCCATCACGAAGGGTGTATGTATAAGTCCGTGGTCCATCTACTTCTCCGTTATTAAACACCGGGACAGTAATCGTTGCTGTCTGCTCGGTGATGCGGAAAAGTACGGCACTGACAAATTCATTTGTGCCTGATATTACGCCGCCTGTGGTACTTAAACCAACAGGATTCAGGGTTTCTTCAGGATTACGGGGGTTATCTACCGTCAGGTCAAATTGAGCAATGGAGCGGGGTACACCACTATCTAGGTAGACGACAACGCCGCCTTCTGGGGGTGGGCTGTCGAGGGTAAAGGTGATGGTAATGGCTGTTTGCTCTGACTCAAACAGGGTGGTGGGAGTGGCGGAAACACTCACTACTGGACCTACTCCACCGGGTACTCCATCAGTTACGGTGAAGTTGGCAGAATTGGCGGCGGGATTTACTGTGTAACCTTCTCCTGCTTGGAGGGTGTAGGTAAAGGTAGCGTCGCTTTCTTCTAAGATGTCGTTTAAGACAGGTAGGTTAATTGTTGCTGTCGGTTCGAGGATGGTAAAGGTGAAGCTGCTTAGGTCTGTTTCGAGGGCAAACAGATCCAATGTTCCCCCAGTAACTCCAGTCTCTACTAGCGGACGGTCGAAGCGATAAAAAGTATTACCTTCGGCATCAAATCGCACTTGTGCGGCGGTAAATTGCCTCATAATATTGGCAACATCACCTTGCAGACGCACAGTAATTCCTTCCGCGGGAATATCGCCTGTGGTGTTGAAGGTTAATGTTAAGATTGTTCCTTCTGCTTCGCTGACTACCTCTGGTGATGCCGTGAGACTGACAACAGGGGTTTGAGCAACATCGTTAATGGTAAATGTAATTGCATTTTCACCAGGAACAAAGTCATATCCAGGTACGGGACTCAGGGTGTAGGTAAAGGTTTTTGGAGCTTCTGCTACTTCATCTCTAAATAGGGGTAGAGTAATGGTTGCGGTTTGCTCAAGTAATCTGACAGTTACAGCACTGGAGGTAGCATTGGCACTCACCAAACTAGCACCATTGAATGATGCACTAAATACGGCAAATTCAGCTAATGAGCCTTCAACGCCACTATCAAATGTAACTTCTAATCCTCCTTCTGGGGGTGGTTCACTCAGTTGAAAGGTTAGAACGATACTGTCTTCATTGGCTTCAACTAAGGTAGTTGGGTTGGCGGTAAAACTAATTGTTGGCATAATTATTGCTGGGTTAATTGTGATATTGACTGTTGCAGGTGCAGAATTTACTTTGCTATCGTTGGCTAAATAGGTAAAGCTATCTGTACCAGAGAAACCTGTGTTGGGTGTATACGCAAAGGAACCATTGGGATTTAAGGTAAGACTACCGTTGCTAGGCACTTGTACCACTGCTGCTGTCAATGGGTCGCTTTGGGCATCAGTATCGTTACTTAAAACACCATTGGCTACGTTCACTACTAATACCTGACCTGCATCTGTGGTGTAGCTGTCGTTAACTGCTACTGGTGGGTCGTTAGGTGGTGGTGTAACTGGAGAAACATTAAATTCTAAGGTGTATGTTGTTGTTGCAAATCCAGTTTGTTGTAACCAGAAGGTGTATTCACCGCTAGATAAAGCACCACTAAAACCGATCGCTCCTTCACCTTGGCCAAGATCATCTAGGATATTTGTGCCTAGTTGGTTGAAACCTGGACCAAAATGACCATACCCTAAGAGATTTGCCACATTAGTATCAGTGAGAGGCTCTGTAAAAACGCTGCCTCTTTGGACTGCGGCAAAGGCAATCTCGTCATCGGATTCGTAGCCAGCTAGTACCAGGGAATCGAGTTGATATCCTTCTGGAACTCTAACAGTGACGTACTCTACATCATTTCTGACGGAAGTGGCTGTTAAAGAATTAGTACCTTGTTGTAATTCCAGTTGCAGGGGTGCATTGCGATCGCCAGAAATGTCGCCATCAGTGGCTTCGTTGTATGTAAATGGCATATCTGGAACTTGACTAGCATTGTCGTAGAAGCTAACCGTAACAGCACTGAAACTGGGATCGACTGTATATCCTTCACCAGGTTGTAGGCTGTAAATTACGCTTTGCTCTCCCTCTGGAATCCCATCGGCAAAAATGGGTACACTCACAGTGGCAACTTGGGACTTAATGTTAAAGTCAAACCCTGTAAAGTCAATGTCTCCTACTGGTCTATCTCCACCAGAAAAACTGAGTGCAAATAAATTCAGTTGAGTTAAGGATTGTGGGATATTGCCTGTCAGGTAAACTCTAAGACCTTCCGTTGGTGGTGGCTCACTTAGCTCAAATCTGAAGGTAAGTACAGTCCCTTCAGTTTCTATGAGGGTTGTGGTGTTGGTTGTAAACTTTACTGTTGTCATAAATAGATGGGTCAGTCTCAAAGTTGAGTGATAGAAAAACTGCGTGACTATTCTGCCGATGGTCAACAGATATTTGCTTCCAAAAAATAAATTATCTGGATTAACTAACCACAGAGGCACAGAGTACACAGAGTAATAAGAGTTTGAGTGGTCACTGAGCTAGTCGAAGGGTCGAAGTGAGATTTTTTGCATTAGGCGGTTGAGTGTTTTTTATCTAACGCAGAGCGGTCTTTTGGGTTTCCCCTATGAGAAACTATCGCAAAACATAATATGAAAATTTGCAGTCAGGATCAACTTGACAGCTAAATAGCTGACTAGACAAAATCCTTCTAAACACCCTCCTTCCAGGTGAAGGTGGAATTATCAGACTGAGCAAAAATTCACTAATGATGCTTTAATAATCGGTGTTGCTGAAACTTTATTGCGATTTATTATCGATAGTTAGAATCGTATCACTATTTAGATTAATTAGCAATATGAATTATAAAATTTAAGTAAAGTTACTATTTCCGTTGGAAATGGGGGGTTGTGCAAAATTTGCATAAACTCAAGTCGGAATTTATTTGAGCGATCTGGGCTTTTCTTGATTACATCAGGTAGGGGTTCAGCAATGCTGAACCCTTGATACCTAAATCTGATTTAGGTTGATCTGTACAAGTACATCATTGTAATCCAGATCACCGCCGAGAGGTAAATCCTCAAAACCAAAGGTATTATTTCCTAAAAGGCGTATGTGATCAACACGACCTGAATTAGCACCTAAAAAAGTAAAGTAAACCGCCGGATCGTTGTTTGGATTATTATCTAAAATTGCCTCTGCTGTACCATTGGCAATAATAAATGGAGCGTAAATTGAACCCCCATTGAGGTTTGTGCTGAAAGTAGCAGTTTGTTGATTATTGACAGCCATATCGAGGTCTACAACACGTCCTGCGATCGCAGCTTTGGTGTAACCTGTATCACCAGGCAGAAAATCAACAGTACCATTACCATCAGTATCTATCCCTCCATTAACATTGGCAACTTTGTAAAATCCGATCAAATTGTTAAAGGCAGCTTCTCGGTTTAATATCAACTCAGCGCTGACCTGACCTATTATCCCTCGTAAATCAATCATTTCTCCTTGAGGATTTGCTTGCAAACTAGCACCCAGTAGTAAAGATTGATCAGTAGCCTTAGCTTCTACCACTAAATCTTGGAAATCAACAACACCATTATTCTCTTCCCAAGATATTTTGTAGTTACCGTTATCTAATATTTCTATCTTTTGGGTTGAAGGTTCGGCAAAAACAACCGATGAAACAGGAGTTAAGCCAGAAAGCACCGCATCAATCGTACTATTTTTGACCAATAAAAATCCTAGTTTATCCCCTGAATTAAACTCTACTAAACTGCTCAAATTTGTTTGATCAAATCCGGTTGGTTGATTAGAAATCATCGAGAAAATGATCTTGGCTCTATCCAATGCGGCTTCTGCATATCCTGTAGAATTAGGTGCTATGCCATTAATAGTTCCGTTGTCATCATCAACAATAAACACGCCTATTTCGTTGACTAAATTAGAATTGTACTCAAGTAGAGATACTTGCAGTTTTGGTTGATTACTACCTTGGATCTGAAATACACTATCAGATATTTTCTGGAGGATGGGGTTAGTATTGCCTAGAACCAAACTAATACTATCAGCATCGGGATTAACTTCGTACTGTTCTCCATTCACCAAATTGAAAATTAAGGTTTCTAATTCTTGATCAGGATCATCATCAAGCATCTGTAAGGTAAGAGAAGCAGTTGCTTGGGTCAAGGTGACAAAGAAACCACTACCAGTGTTATCTGTTTCTGGTAAATCGGCTAATCCTTGGGTATTTAATATTTGGAACTCACCCAAGGGATCTGGGGTTGGACTCAATACATACAGAGTCAAGCCTTCTGAGGGAATTTCACCATCAACACTAAAATTAACGGTTACAATATCTCCTTCTTCAACAGCAGTTTGTACCGTTGAGATGCTGACTACTGGACCGACACCACCAGGTACACCATCTACATAAGTTACTTCTGCTGATGCTGCGGCTGGGTCTATGGTATAGATTTCACTTGTTAATAGTTGGTAGGTGTAAGTGGTATCTGCTTCTTCTACTATGTCATCGAAGACGGGAATAGTAATGACCGTATCTGCTTGTGTCAACCGAAACTCATCAGCTTGAGTGTCACTGTTGAAACCTAGATACTCAATCCCTTCTGACTCTATGCTTTGCTCAAATTGTAGCCCCTGTGCCTCAACTGAGGTTCTTAAATCTCCACCCACACTGACGATAATTCCCTCTGCTGGGATAATGCCTTGGGTGTTGAATATCAGCATTAAACCTGGTTCATCAGCTTCACTCACTACTGGACTGGCTGTGAATCCTACTACTGGTAATTCGGTCGGTGTAGGTGTGTCGTTAATAGTAAAGGTAATTGCATCCTCATCAGGTACAAAATCATAGCCTGTTACGGGACTAAGGGTGTAGGTAAAGGTTTCTGCACCTTCTACAACTTCATCTTGAAATACGGGTAGAGTAATGGTTGCGGTTTGCTGGAGTAATCTGACAGTAACAGCACTGGATGTTTCATTGGCTCTCACCAAACTAGCACCATTAAATGATGCACTAAATACGTCAAATTCAGCAAGCGATCGCTCTACACCACTATCAAATGTAACTTCTAACCCTCCGTCTGGTGGTGCTGCGCTTAATTGAAAGGTCAAAACAATACTATCATTATCAGACTCAATTAAAGCAGTTGGACTGGCAGTAAAGCTAATTGTT
>NZ_JAYGHC010000095.1:2530-9530 GCF_034932285.1 Cronbergia sp. UHCC 0137 | reverse complement strand
TTTCAATATCTCTTTCAAAATCGTCAAGCAATGTATCAATGCTTGTGAACTTGTAATCTATTTCGTGTGAGTTTATATGTTTATGATCTCCTTTTCCGCGTTCGTTGTCATATCTAATTCTAAATTTTCCATTCTGCCCGTAAAATAATCTGTATTTGTATTTATGTGTGCTTGGTGGTGTTGGCTCTGGTAATTCCCATATAACAACCTCGACGATTGATCCGTCGTCATTAACTTCTTTTGCTTTGGCGATTAGAGTGGCCTTCATATATTGCATTGTAGCAATATATTTAAAGTCTGTCGAGTAGCAATATTATGATCCGAACGGCACAGTTGAGCGATCGCACTAAATTTTTTTAAAATAGTAACAGTAGGATGTGTTAGCGTAACGCATAATAATTACAAATTAATCATAATTAAAAGCAAAAAGGCGCGTTAAGTAACGCACTCTACGAAAGCGGCGATCGCACTGACAGATTACGATTAAGGTAGAACAAATTCTATCTGTCCTTGATATTCACTTTCAGCAGATGAAACTGACGATTTGGCTGACTCTCTTGATAAGGAATCATACGTCATCTTTGCTAGTTTTACCTCAACACACTCTTCTTGTATGGCATTCATTGACACATTGAGTAAATATTCGACAGAAACTTGCCTATAACCTGAAGAAATCGCTGTTTTAAGCGTTTGTTCTACGGAACTTTTACTAGCATCCTTGGCACATTCAATTAATCTTTCTTTGGCAATATTTATAATTTCATCTGTATTGTTATCGACGCTTTTAACAACATTATCTACATTATTATCGACGCTTTTAGCAACATCATCCGCATTATTATCGACGCTGCGAACAACATCATCTACATACTTGCCAGCCCCTCTACACCCTGACAGAGAAATGATCAGAGAAGGTAAGATAAGCATCAATGTGATTAATTTATTTATGTTCATTTTTTATTTATGTTCATTTTAATTAAGTACACAATAAAAATTAAAAATCTTATAAACTACTTGAATATGCCATATAAACTTGCAGAAGATTAGCAAAGTCTTGGGCAGAACGATCAAAACCCTGATAAGGAATCATAACATCAGACTTACCTCCAGACAAAGCCCTCGAATACTTATTTAGAAAAATCTTGTTAAAAGACAACAATCTAAGTTTTTCAGAAAAACTATTTGAGCTATTTAATTTACTGCGTTCTATTGATTCTAAAAAATTTGAGTATTCTTTTAATTTTAATCCTAATGACTTAGGTGAAGCCCAATGAAAAGAAATGATGTATATTGATTCAATATCACTCCAAGGGATACTCCAAAATACGCCCCCCCCTGACCGATGAGCGATAAGCTCTTGTGTGGTCAATGTATAACTAATAGGATAATTTTTTTCAACATTTTTTGGATTAATAAACAAAGCCCAAACACCAAATATTATAAATATAAATCCTATACCAGCAACCAAACTGAATAAACCAAGACCAATAAGAAAATAATAACAAAATTTTATAAATCCTTTTGGTGTGGAATTTTCTGGTCTTATTTCGATTTTATCCATGTTGTTAATTTTACTAGTTGATATTACTTTATAGAGACCCCAGGGAATAGGGACATAAAAATCTTTATTGTGTAAACATAAATTTTGATATTGCTAAGTGCTGAAGCATTGGCTATTTTAGCCTCAGCACTTTTAAAATACCTAACAAGGTTAGCCAAAATAGAAATTATAGACAAAGAAAAGATTGTGACTATACATCTAAATCATTGTCGTCACTATCATCATCAGAGCTATCTCCTTTAATAGCTTTAGCAACTAGACCAATACTTAAGCCAACTGCTCCGTCTCCAAGATTCTTAACTCCATTTGCGATAAGTTCTTCATCCTCAGAGACTATTCCTACAATTGATTGTCCCGCTCCATAAAGAACCTTGCCCGAATTTTTGATGACCCGAAAACCTAAGTCACCAATAAGTTCTGCACCTTGACTAAATAAGCTCATAAAAATACTCCATTAATTCTATTGACGAGTTGACAACAAACACAAAAATTAATTCAAGCAAAGCAAGTTAATCGTTTAGTTACTGACGCTCTAAGAACTTTTTTTGAATTTGTTCTTCGATTTGCTGTCTTTTTCGATCTTCTTGTTTCCTTTTTTGATCCTCAATTAGCTTGCTAGTAAATTCTGTAACTTCTTTGGTAATTTTTGGAAGTTCTTTGATGCCATGACGAATAGCATGACTCGCGAGATGCTTTAAAGCGTGTTCCAGTGGTCTGCTCATTTTCTAAGTTACTCTCTTAATCTAGTTTTATTCGGATCTAGTCATTCAAAACGTAGCTATTGCTGTAAAAACATAACAAAAATCATTGGCAATGAACTAGCTCCTGTAAATATAAGCGGTACTAATCAGCCTCCTGAATACTTGATACCAACTTGACTCAAAATCTGAGCCACTTTTTCAGCCGAATAACTAGGAACCTCTATTTCATTCCCTGAAATCGACACACTCGAACCCAACGCGCCCGCCACCTTAGCCTTAGCTTCAGACTTTTTAGAATCAAGCGCGTAACTATCCAGAACAAATTTAGCCATAAGGATAACCCTGCTAGAATTGTCAGCGATTTATGACTAGCCAAGCCTGAATATCGCTTATACTGTAGCCGTTTTGCTGTATTTTCACTGAGCATAACAAAACCCTCTAGCTTTGACAACCTTTTAAAAAACGGATTTATACGGTACTTTTGTTACGAAAACTCAATAAAAAAACGGAAAAGATCGGATCAAAACTTGGTACAATTTGTAAAACTCTTGTTTGGTAAAGGTTAATGAATGTAAATGAAGTGTTACAATTCGTCGATCACTTAGTAGTGGAGAAAACGGGCAAAGGTCTAGACGATCTTCAAAAAGCTGTGATAGAAGGAACTTGGCAACGACAAACCTACGGAAATATTGCCCAAGAACACCATGCAACAAAAAATCATGTAGGAGATGTGGGTTATCAGTTATGGCAACTCTTATCAGAACAATTAGGAGAGGATATTAATAAACTGAATTTTCGTTCTACTATGGAAAGATTACGATTAGCTCAATCGCCAATTACTATACAGAGTCATAATACAAATAGCAGTAATAGTTTTAATATTTGCACTAAAGAAAATCAAGATAATTATCAACAAGAAGATGATAAGAATAAGAACTATTACGATTTAACTTTTGCTCCTAAAATTATTCATTTTTATAATAGAATAACTGAAATAGAAAAACTCTCAAATTGGATATTAAATCAAAATATTCGCTTAATTTCTGTCCTGGGTTTATCGGGTATTGGTAAAACTACTCTTGTTAAAAAATTTGTTGACTTAAATCTCGAAAAATTTGAAATTATTATCTGGAAAAATCTCAAATTTCCTAACACTTTAGAATCATCACTTAATGAAATATTAACCACTTGCCATCAAGAATCTCAAGATAATATCAGCGATAAAATCAAACAAATTTCTGCACTGTTAACCGAGAAAAAATCTCTAATTATTTTAGATGACATCCAAAATCTCTTTATCAGTGGCGAATTAGCAGGTCAATATCAAACCCAATATCTCGATTATCAAAACTGGTTTAAAACCCTCACCGAAAGCCAGCATCAAAGCACCATTATTTTAATCAGTCAAGAACAGTGTCCAGAAATGCACTGTTTGGATAAAGAATTATATCCTATCAAATGCTTAGAACTTTCAGGATTAAATAATACAGAAATTCTTGAAAACAAAAATTTGAAAGATCCAGAAAGTTGGACACTTCTCATTAACCTATATCAAGGTAATCCCAAATATATTCAAGACGTGACCATCTTAATTAAAGATTTTTTTGATGATAGTGTTGGCGAATTTTTAGCAGAAAACCAACTCATTTTGACCAATCAAATGCGATCGCAATTTAAACAGCTATTCACAAAACTCTCTCCCCTAGAACAACAACTAGTCCTTGAATTAAGCAAATTTAAAGAACCTGTCGTTAGGGAAACCTTAAAGCAAAACTTAAACTTGTCATCCACGGACTTTATTAACGCCTTAGAATCCTTGCAAAAACGCTATTTAATCACCAAAATCAAAGCAGATAAAACCCAGTTTGATTTGTCCCCAATTTTTAAAGAATATATCAAAATACTTGATAAGTAGATTTGTAGTCTGTAGGGTGCGTCAGACAGAATAATTTACGGTAAAATCACTAACTTTAAGATACTGACGCACCTTCCTTAATCTGGCAACTTACGTTATTAGCGAGTTAAAGATAACACAATACCAATCAGTGAACCCAATAGTAAGACTATACTGCTAAGAGAACCAAGGGCAAAGCCAATAAACCGTTTTTCCGCAGCCTGATAATATCCCCAAGCGTAAGCAACACGACCGACAAGCCAAACGGCACCGATACCAGCAGCCCACAATGGGTTAAGATAGAAGGAGAATAACCATAGAGCAGGTAAAAATAGAACCAACTGCTCTAGGGTATTTTGTTGCACACGTACCACCCTTTCAAAATTAGGATCTCCTGTCATTTGCGGTACTTGTACTTTGTATTTGGCTCTGGCTCTACCGACGTTAATTGTAACTACTAAATAGAGCAGAAGTGCAAGAGCAGTTATTAGACTTGTCCAAGGTGACATAATAAATTAATTAAAACCTAAAAAACTTATTATAAGTATATCTGGTAATATAAAAAAAGTTTGCGATCGCTTTATTTTAGCTTGAGAAGGGGGTAAAATTACGGACAATTCAACAAATGCGTTGGGTTTCATAACTCCTAGCCCTAACCAAAAGACTTTTCCAGCAAGTCCTAATTAATCTAACTTTTGTCCACTAAAGCGGGAATACTGCACCATATTTGATGGAGGTAATTCTGAAATAGCAATCATCCCTTTCAGGCTTTGTTCAAAATAGATTAATGCACCAATACGGTTTCCTACAAAAAAACTACCATGAATAAATTGATATTCAGGAATAGTAATTAAAAATAAATCTTGGGAAGTTTCTTTAAAAATCTTTTTGCTGATGAGAGGTACTACTTTTTCCAGGAAAGAATCTTTAATAGGTTCTCCTAAGTCGGTAAATTCTTTATGATCAGAAAAGTGATCCATATAAAATTCCCATACTCTAGACAGATTTTTTTCTTTATCCAGTCTTGATTTTAGTTCTGGTAGTTTCTGGATTTTAAATGATGGTATTGGTTGTTTCATGGTTGATACATCCTATAAATCTTGGATTTTTAAATAGGGGTTAAGATTTCAAGCAGTTAAAGTCAAATCAATTATAACATATTTGTTTCGTATCCCCTCAATAATTCGGGGGAGAGAGTTATTCAGGCATCCATAAGCAACCAAAAGAATTGAGAGAAGATTGTTCACGAATAAGAGTTGCCAAAGAGGGAATATTCCCAAGTTGAGAAATGCGGTCACGCACATACTCAAAAAAGCTGATTCCTAACTTACGAGTAGTAGCAACAACTGTTGATATACTTATCAAGGTTACAATTTGAGCTTTTGCTTAAAGGGTATATATGGATGTAAAAACGCAAGTTATGGACTTCTCAAGTATATTGAACCGATACTTTTATTTCTTGTAGGGTGCGTCAGACCCGATAATTTGGCACACAACAGATTTTCTCTATCTGACGCACCGAACGAACTAACATACGATTCCAAAAGCCTGAAACTTGCAAACCCTCACCAATCATTTAGGAAGGGTCAGTTTCATCTCTCTGAGTGCGGACGGTAGGCTTTTAGCCAATGGACGCTCAGATAAAAAAATTAATATTTGACAATTCTTAGGATTTATGTGATATGATAGATTTTTAAAATTTCAATCTGAAGTTTTTTCAAATCAACCTCACATCGCACCTCATCAAGCAATTTTCATGTAAATAAATTACATTTTGTTTATTTCGCGCTAATACTGCGCTGACCTTGATAAAAAATAAGCCAATCAGAATGTAGTTTAAAAACATGAAAACTGCTGTAAGTTCACATTTAAACCATGTGAATTAATATATTTAGCCAATCTTTTTTCTCCTAGCTCAGAACAATTGAACATTTAGGATCTTGGATGAAATAACCTGTAATTCTCGGTTATTGTTTTGGTGTATGATAAGAAACCTCAAATAAAGTTTGACACCTTATTAAATCCACGATCCTTAGTTGAAGATACATAAAAATTTTTGTATCTGGTATTTTGCCTTTTTATAGCTGAGGCTGAAATCATAGGTAACTAGATTGCCTATAAATACAGACATTATCCAAGATCAGGATATTGATTAATTTAACTTTTTTTCAGAAATCATCATGAGCGAGAGGAAGTATTAACAATAACTCTTTGCTCATCAAATCACCCTTGGGATGTCCCCATGATTGAAATCCTTGCTACACTGTCAGCCGCTGCATCAGCAGGAATGAGATTAGGTACACCTTTGCTAATTATTGGATTATTGCAAGGTAATGAACTCTGGTCTCATATTCCCATATTATCACGGTTTTCTCCCCATATTTTGCTTTGGCTGCTTACCAGTTGGTCATTATTTGAACTATTTGGTTCAAAAAAGCTGATTGGCCAAAGAATATTACAACAAATTCAGTTAATTTTGTCGCCCTTCGTGGGAGCAATTATGGGGTTGGCTGTAGCATCGGCAACATCAACACCAAGCTGGTTAATTGCTTGTATTGGTGGTTGTTTGGCTTTGGTCATTCAGTTAGTTGTGGTGGGTTGGTTTTATCGGTTACGTGGTTTACCCCTATGGGCAGTTTTTCTACAGGATAGCCTATGTATTACCCTAGTGCTTTTTGCTGTAGATGCACCCCGAAAAGGAGGATTAATTGCTCTGATCCTCCTCTGGTTTGCAGTTCGTAGCGCCAAACAGTGGTATGGCTGGTATTGGCAAAATCGCACTCAGTTGACAAGTAGGGAGTAGGGGAAGAAGCTTATCCCCATCACGATCACGGATTCAATTGA
>NZ_JAYGHC010000095.1:0-2370 GCF_034932285.1 Cronbergia sp. UHCC 0137 | reverse complement strand
CCAATCACCAATCACCAATCACCAATCACCAATCACCAATCACCCATCACCCATCACCCATCACCCATCACCCATCACCCATCACTCATCACCTTTTACAAAAGTCCGATCATATGTAATAACCCTTTACCAGTAACTAACTCAATGATCAAGGCGATGAAACCTAACATGGCGATTCGACCATTCCAGACTTCGGCGCTAGTGGTTAAACCCCACTCCCACCGCTCTTGAGGATACATTCTCACCCTTTTTTTCATTTGGGTAACTTGGGAAAGTTTCAGATCAGGCTGTTGTAAAGCATCAAGTACCAAATCTGCCAGGGCTTTAATAAACACCGGATGGGTATTGGGCGCAGCAGCACGGCGAAAGTTGTCTATTCCCGCTTCTTCAGCTACTTCTCGATACTCAATATCAATTTCTTGTAATGTCTCAATGTGTTCGGAGACGAAACTAAGAGGGACAACAACCAAATCTTTTACACCTTGCGCCCCTAGTTCTTTCAGTGCATCTTCTGTATAAGGTTGCAGCCATTCCACTGGACCCACACGACTTTGATAGGCTAGGGTGTGAGGGTTAGGGCGATTGAGGGTTTGCATAATTAGGTCAGTACATTCCTCAATCTCTTGCTGGTAGGGGTCTCCTGCTTCTTTAACGTAGCTTTTGGGTACACCGTGGGCGCTAAAGAAGATATGCACCTGATCAGGGTTAGCATATTGTTCCAGCTTTTCAGTTATTAGTGCCGCCATTGACTGTAAATAACCTGATTGTTTGTACCAGGAGGGAATTACAGTGTATGACGGGGGCTGGAGTTTTGGGTTTTCTCGCCAAAGTTTTTCTAACAGCCGGAAGCTAGAACCACTGGTACTAATGGAAAATTGAGGATAGAGAGGGAGAATTACCAACTTTTCAATTTTATCTTGGGCGAGGAGAGCGATCGCTTCTTCTGTGTAAGGATGCCAATAACGCATTCCCACATAAATATTAGCCTCCTGTCCTAAATCACTTAGTTGTTTTTTTAATGCTTCCCCTTGTTCTTCTGTAATCCGCCGTAGTGGAGAACCGCCGCCAATATGCTTATAATTCTCTTGAGATGTTTTAGCTCGCCGTGTTGCAATAAACCAAGCTAGGGGCTTTTGCATCCAGCGAAATGGTAGGCGAATAATTTCTGGATCTGAAAAGAGGTTATACAGAAACGGCCCAACATCTTCTAATTTATCCGGTCCACCGAGATTGAGTAATAAAACGCCTACACGACCCATAGCACTTACTTTCCCCCAATCCTTACAGTTTTTTTACTAATGTTAACAATATATGTTTATTAAAGTAACACCCATAAAGGATGCAATGGCAACTATTTTTCGAGACTGGAGTTACCGCTATCAATGGTTATACGATGGAGTATCCCGTCTAGCGGCTTTGAGCGTTGGTGGAGAATCTCGTTTTCGCCAATTAGCGTTACAAGACTTAATATTACACCCAGATAGTCAAATTTTAGATTTATGTTGTGGCAGTGGTCAAGCAACTGAATATTTGATTAAGTTATCTCCCCATGTTACAGGCTTAGATGCCTCACCTTTGTCTTTAGAGCGATCGCGCTGTAATCTCCCAAATGCTACCTATATCCAAGCCTTTGCTGAGAATATGCCTTTTAATGATCATCAATTTGACATAGTGCATACCAGCGCCGCCTTACATGAAATGCAGCCTCAACAATTACGGAAAATTATTGATGAAGTTTATCGGGTGTTAAAGCCAGGGGGAGTATTTACATTGGTAGATTTTCACCCTCCCACTAATTCTTTGTTTTGGCCTGGGTTGTCGTTATTTTTTTGGTTGTTTGAAACAGAAACAGCTTGGGAGTTTATCAAGACCGATTTACCCGGATTGTTAAGGGTAAAAGGTTTTGAGGTGACAAAACCCAGTTTATATGCAGGTGGTAGTTTACAAGTGATACAAGCTCAGAAAAGATAATTGATTATTCATGATTTAATTAAAAACCTGTGCTATAATGTAGGGAGTTACGAGGGCGCGTGGCTCAGTGGATAGAGCAACAGGTTCCGGTCCTGTGGGTCGGGGGTTCAAATCCCTCCGCGCTCGTTTTTTTGTATCACTTGAAATGGTGTTTGTTATTTTAGCCATAATTTAGAGCAGTGCAAGTAACCAGCGATCGCAATTCTATTAGTTTTCACACTTGCACATTGGACTGTTGGAGACTATAGCTTTACATCCCAAAGCTTCTAAATATTCAAGAATTTTAATTGTGTCTTTCTTTTTACTACTTTTTTTTACTTCTCTATTTTTTCTCATCAGATGAGAGCATAATTTTGTAGATTGACTAATATCAATATCAATATGAAAATGTAAATAGGG
>NZ_JAYGHC010000094.1:0-9780 GCF_034932285.1 Cronbergia sp. UHCC 0137 | reverse complement strand
TTTATTGAAAATGCTTTGAAAAGTAGGTTAGGTTGACATAATGAAACCCAAAAATACCACCATTAATAACACTAAATCGCATCCCGAAAACCTTACCCTGTATCTGTTTACGTTATCTCACTCAAGCATTACTGGGGATTAGTGGGGCGATCGCACAAATATTAACCTCACCTAATAATTGTCGCCCGAACTAAATCAAATCCTAGAATAAATAGCTTACGTGCTGGTAGTATAATATTAAATCGTCAATAAATTAATATACTTGAAATAGAATCATGACCACAGATGCAGAATATCAAACAAGAATTACTACTTATAATTGGGATGATTTAGTAAAATTATGGTCAGAAATTAAAACAAAAAAGACCTCAAATTTTTGGGATGCAGGTAAAGCATTAGAATATTTGATATTACGTGCATTTCAACTTGATGGTGCTGACATAGCTTGGCCAGAAACCGTTAAAATTCAAGGTAAAATAGTAGAACAAATTGATGGCGTAGTCTATGCAGATAGCCTAGCTTGTCTGATAGAATGTAAAGATACCAGCGAGGAAGTTAATATTGAACCCATAGCTAAACTCAGAAATCAATTATTGCGAAGACCAGCAACAGCTATTGGTAGTGTGTTTAGTCGCAGTGGATTTACAGAAGCTACAGTAACATTAACTGGGTTTGTAGCACCTCAAACCATTCTATTGTGGGGAGGAGAAGAAATTGAATATTCATTAAAAAATAAATCTATATGCAAATTTCTCGTCAAAAAATATCGTGTTTGTGTTCATAAAGGTATCCCAAATTACGACATTATAATCTAATAATTACAGCATTGTAAAGGAGGTTTTTCATGAAACTAGCATACATTCTCACAGAAGGTGATAAGGACATAGAAATTCTACAGAAATTATTACCAAAAAATCTAACTCAAGATATTCAATTTATAGCTGGTGGAAGTTCTTACCGGGCGCGTTCTTTAGCTACTTCATTACTTGCTACTAGAAAAACACCAGTTGCTCTTGTCATAGATGCAGATACAAATAACGAATCGCAAATATTTGAAAAGAAAGATTTAATTAAATATGTATTAAGTCAAGCATCATCTGGTATTCCTTTTCAAGTTTCTCTAGCAGTTCCAGAAATAGAATCCATATTTTTACAAGATAAATCATTAATTGAAAAAATAGCAAACCGTCAATTTAATGATTTAGAATGGCAATTAGCTCAAAGCAAACCTAAAGAATTTTTAGAGACAGTTTTAAATAACAAGCAATCTCTCAATGACAAAATACTTAGACATCTAAATGATGATGAAATTAAGATATTTCAACAACATCCGTTAATACAAGAAATCAAGGGTTTCTTGTCATCAGTTATTGAGTCTTCTGTTGCTATTAATTAATCTAACTGGATATAGAATTTCTATTCACCTAATAAAGCACTTATTACAACCCAAAAACCCTGTATCTGTTTACATTATCTCACTCAAGCATTACTAGGGATGTTTAGGGCGATGCGCTGTCCGTAGGTATCGCAGCGATGATTACAGCCAGGGGAGCGATGCCTTCGGCGATGTGTATGGCGATTCTTACAGCGATGCCTTCGGCGAGCGGAGCGATCGTGTAAATATTCACTTCACCTGAGAATTATTATAAGTATATTTAGGTACTAAAATTAATTGTCGTAAATGCTTGTTTACATGGCAATGGCAGAAAATGACAAAACCTGCCATAATATAGAAAAGAAGATTCAAGGAAATCACATTATGAAAAGTATGAATATTTCCTTACCTGACACCATGCGCGATTATATAGAAGAACAGGTAGCGCAAGGTGGTTACAGCAGCGTCAGTGAATATTTTCGGGAATTAGTGCGACAAGACCAAAAACAGAGAGCAAATGAACGACTACAAACCATGCTCTTAGAAGGATTAAACTCAGGAAATGCAACAGAAATGACTGCTCAAGATTGGGAAGATATTCGTCAAGCAGTTCGTGAAAAAACTAACAAACGTCAAAGTGCAATTTAGCCATGATGTTTGCAATTAAGAAAAGACCTCAAGTTATCCGTGACTTGATAGATTTAGCAACCTATATAGCAGAAGATAGTTTAGATGTTTCCGACCGCTTTTTAATAGCAGCAGAAACAACATTTAAACAATTAGCTAAAACTCCGGCTATGGGAAAAATCTGTCAATTTCCCCATCCCAATTTAGCAGATATTCGACAACAATCTATCAAAGGATTTAGAAAATATCTGATTTTTTATCGTATCACTGAATCAGAAATTGATATTTTGCGAGTTATTCATGGTTCAAGAAACATTGAAACAATATTAGATGAGGATTTAGAACTATGAGTAATTAGCAAGTAGGTTGGGTTGACACAAAGAAACTCAATAATAACCACCATTAATAACACTAAATTACAACCCAAAAACCCTGTATCTGTTCACATCATCTCACCCAATTATCAGGAGCGATGTGTACGGCGATGCGCTGTCCGTAGGTATCGCAGCGATGATTACAGCCAGGGGAGCGATGCCTTTGGCGAGAGGAGCGATCGTGTTACGCAGTAATTCTAAGCGTGATTCTTTCGGCTGGAAGCGTGGGGAAACTATCGCCAGTGCTGGTGAGTTGATGGCTTTTAATGGTTTGACAGCCGAGGCTTTGACTAAGCGAGCGATCGAGTTGGTGCATTAAGAGATATTACCCCCATTTAAATTTTTGATTGGATGCGGGTATTATATTACGGTAGTGATCTCATACTAGATGGTATTGAATTTATCAATTTTTCAAATTGATTATTTTCTTCAAAAAAACATAAAGCGTCTTCACTTAACCAACCTAGTAATTTCTTAGCATTTTCGTAGGTTGTCAGTAATTCATCAAATGATAAGTTTCTAGTATTAAAAATAGGTTCATGATGAAATACACGGTTACGTATAACCCTTATTTCGTTTAAAATTCTTCTTATTCTTTTAATATCGCGCATAAGATTGTGTTTTTCAGGAGCATTTGGAAAAACTTCATGAATATAACGAGGAGAAACAATATGCCATATAATTCTGTCATAGTCAGATCCCATAATTTCTGTCCAAAAACCAAAGTTTAGCTCTGGAGTTAAAGTATCTGATGTAACTATTGTATGGTAAATTGGGTTATTAATTTTTTTATTCTGTTTGTTAATTTCTTCTTTTGCTTTGTCTATCTGTTTTAATAATCTTGCTCTTTGAGTATTACCATTTTTGTCGTGCCATTCTGTTGCAGCTTTTCCATTTAACCACTTACCTGCTTTTTCCTCAAACCAATTATCCCCAAATTCTTTAACAAGTACATTACTAATCCGATTTCGTAAAACTATTTCAAATACACAGAGGAATGAATATAGAGATTCTGATAAACTCATATTCAGTGTATATAGTCTCAAGGCTTCTATTTTATCTTCATTGGTCGCACTCAAATACGTTGAAAGGCGTGCTTCAGAAAAAACTACGCAAAGACTATCATAGGTAGTAGGGTTAATCATGTTAAAAATTTCAGTATTAACATAAGATAGATGCGTTAAAGATGAGTATATAACTTAGAGTTATGGAAATTGGAAATATTTATTTTAGAGACTTGACAAATCTGTAAATCTTAGATACTATGAATATGTGAGCCTTGGGTACTCCTTGGAGCAAAGAGTTGGATAAGGCCTTCAAAAAGTGAATTAGGCTCAATCACAACTTGGAGTTCCCGACCCCAGGGTGAGAATTTTTTAAAACTTAATAATGACTTTTGAAGTCATAGTTTAACTGGTGTGAGAGGTGGCGCTGCGGCGATGTTAGAACCTATCATGTTACGCAGTAATTTTAAGCGTGATTCTTTCGCCTGAAAGCGTGGGGAAACTACCGCCAGTGCGGTTGAGTTGATGGCTTTTAATGGTTTGACTGCGGAGGCTTTGACTAAGCGGGCTATTGAGTTGGTGCATTAAGGGTTAAAAAATAAATTTTTCGACCGTAGATAGAATAAAGTATATAATGAAATTTTATCTTATTCTATTTACGGTTTTTATGTTACAACAACACAAACACATTCTATAATTTTAGAACTATGAAAGAAGATTGATAACAGATGTATCTACCAGTTTATGAGATACCTGCTTATCAACATATTTCATAATAGAATCAATAATTTCTTGTTGTAGAATTTCACATAATACTTGTTTATTACCTTGTTTGAGTTCTACTACTAATTCTTGAGTTCTCAAAGAGATATATTTTGCAGTATCCTCATCTGGTAAAATGACAGGAGTTTTTAAAATATACCTAGCAGAATTATTTGCAGATGGATTAATATCTTTTAAGCAAACCCAAAATACTGGCGAGTTACAATAAGCTAATAGAAAATATAAATCAATTGAAGATTTAGGAAAAATTCCTACTATAGATTGATCAAAAAGACCTTCCTCAATTAATGCAGCCGTAGGACGTTTAGATGTCACCATAGGAAAGCCAATTCCTGTTTTAAAATAGTAGGATGAGTTTTGAAATCTTGATTTTTTATTTGTTTTATAATGTTTAACTGCATCCTGACTCCAATCTACATACCATTGAGTTGGTTTTATAAAATTATAACCACCACCTTTTAGAATAGGAATAAAATGCTTTGATCCTTCTATTCCATTTAAAGTATTTTTTAATGTAGAAGGTTTAGTTTCAATAGAAGTAGAATTAACGACTAAATAATCGGCCGAACCTTTGACTAAAGCAGATGCTTTCCGGAGAAAAACTCTATCATTTCCTGAGTAAAAACCTGTCACACAGTCAGCAATATCAGCCATTTTAATTACATTATTTGACAATTTATTAAAAACTGATTCATTAGGCGATATAGGAATAGATAGAGATTCACTATCAAAAATATCTTTCTGAATGATATGATTACGATTAAATTTCATATTTGGAGATTCTGTCAAATCTCCTAAAGAGTCAACAAACTTTACGGAAAAAGAATGGTTGTATTTTGGTTTTTCAGCACGTATAGAAATAATACAAAGACCAGCATAACCAAATGAAATACCAGGAAATAGAGATGAACGAAAGACATCTATACTTTCAATTGTAAATTCTTCGAGAATATAACGTCTAATAGTAATATAACTGTGAAGATACAAAAAAGTGTCAGGAATAATAAATACAAGTCTTCCTTTTTCTGCAAGTAATTTAAGACAACGCAGTAGAAAAACAGTATATGTCTCTTTAATATAAAATCCTGGATATTTTCTTTTTAATTCTGTACGACGCTCATATTCTTGCCAACCTCCATAGGGAGGATTGCCTAAAATTTTTGTAAATTTGTGATCAAAAGATTCACAAAGGTCTAAATCTGGACAAAATATAGTATCCCTTTCTCGTATTTCTACATTTTTTAAGTTACTAAACTTTAATTTGAGATTTTTTGCGTGTTCAGGATGTAATTCATAAGCGACAGATGATATATCTTGATTAATATCAAGTGCTGCTGCTAAAAGATGTCCTTCTCCTGCACAGGGTTCAAGTAATTTATCATTCACTTCTAGTTTCAATAGTGAAACCATATATGAAGATAAAGCTTGATCTGATGTAAAATAAGTTTGGTATTTATCTCTATATCTTGTTTCTACTACCATTGTAAATATCCCATTAAATTAGATTGCTGAAAATCACTTACTGTTGTGTTTAATAAATCATTTTGCCAATCAATACTTGAATTTATCCAGGTTTGGATATCAAAAGTTGTAAGATTACGAATTTCTGTATAAGCTTCATCACCACAATATGCATTCCAAACATGAGATTTTCTTAAAATTCTAAAGTAATTGTTATTCAAATTTTCCTTGGCACGAACGAGCAGAATATTACTATATTCATCTTCTAAATTACAATAAATAGTTGCTACCATAAGCAGTCGGTTAGTATTTCCTTTCTCATTTGAGCCAAATCCACTTTTAAAATCTATATTGAATCTTTTACCTCTAATAATAGCATGAAAGTCTAACTCAAGACTTATTTCACCAGAATCCACTAGCACCCAGACTTTTTCATAATAGTTGATAAGTTCATATTTTTGTTCTTGAGAAATAGACAAAGTATCAATATATTCTTCAATATCTTTTTTTAGATTTTTTCTGACTTCAGAAAAAAGTGGTGGTACAAAAGAGGTTAATTCTGCTGCTTTTGGCGGGTACAAAAATGGTAATCGCACAAAATCTTCCCAAAGCTCACCGATTCGCCGAGAAAATGCCATATATTCATAAGGCCACACTTCATGACGTAAATCAAGCATTACTACATGAGCGCAATAAGTAGTGAAAAGAAGTGACGAAAGTTTATCTTGATCATTCCAATTATTTTGATTTCCAGTTTCAATAATTGTATGTAAAAAATCATTCTTAGTTTTATTGATTGCTTTATTGATATGAGGAGTTATTTTTTGATAATTTTTATTACCGATTTCTCTTCTAATTTCAGAAAGTTTTTCATTTGCTAATTCTCTAAAATATTCCAACAAAGCAGATTTATTTTGGGTATTGTCTGGAGTTATTTGAAATGTCATAATTATTGTTCCGTTTTTAGCTTTTTAGTATACAGCGTATTATGATATAGGAAATAAATTAATAACAACAAAAATTTAATAATATTTAATGATTTCGGGAACATACCCCACTATTAATAAAGCACTGATTACAAGACAAAAATCCTGTATCTATTCATATCATCTCACCCAACCATCACCATTGATGTGTACAGCGTTGCGCTGTTTGTAGGTATCGCAGCGATGCTTACGGCCAGGGTAGCGATGCCTTCGGCGATCGCAGCGATCGTATAAATAAGATAAGACAATAGAACCATGACAGATACACCTGGAAACATTCACCTCACCTGAGAATTATCACCCGAACAAAATCAACTATCTGTTAACATAGTGAATGATAGAATTAACAGCAAAGTAATGATTCAATTACAACAATTGCAAGAACAGGTATTAAAATTACCAATCAAAGAACGCTGGAATCTTGTCCAAACCGTACTAGCATCAATTCAACAAGAAACCCTATCCTCTATTCCTCCTCAACCCACCCTAGAAATCTTATCTGAACTTGACCCTTGGACACAAAGCCTAATAGGTGTAATTAGCTTAGAATCAGAAAACCCAGAAGAAAATTATGTTAATTACCTAGAGGAGAAATATAGTTGAAAAAAGTATTATTTGACAGCGCAACACGTAAATTAATAGAAAATTTATTGCAACATATTCAAATTGCCAGCGTTACACACGAAGTTATTCACCAAGCTTTAAAAAGTCCAATTAAAGATTTTGAAGATGCGGTGACAAGTGCAGCCGCAATGTCCGCAGGTTTAGAAATAATAGTAACACGAAATAAAGCCGATTTTGTGGAGTCTTCAATACCAGCAATGTTGCCAGAAGAGTTATTGAAAATGCTTTGAAAAGTAGGTTAGGTTGACATAATGAAACCCAAAAATACCACCATTAATAACACTAAATCGCATCCCGAAAACCTTAACCTGTATCTATTTACGTTATCTCACTCAAGCATTACTGGGGATTAATGGGGCGATCGCAGTCCAAAAATTCTGTATCTGTTCACATTATCTCACTCAACCATTACTAGGGATTACTAGAGCGATCCGCAGTCGAAAAACGCTGTATCTGTTTACATTATCTCACCCAACCATTACTAGGGATGTTTAGGGCGTTGCGCTGTTTGTAGGTATCGCAGCGATGCTTACGGCCAGGGGAGCGATGCCTTCGGCGAGCGTAGCTATCGTGTAAATAAGAGAATACAATAAAACCATCACAGATACACCTGGAAATACTAATCTCACCTGAGAATTATCATCCGAACTAAATCAAATCCTATTTTGTGCATCTTCTGGTTTACAATATAAAAAATAACTTAATATTCCCTTAACTATCAATCAGTAGTAATCAGGGTAGAAATATTAAAATTTGACAACCGGAGTGATTTTGAATAAAGAGGATATCATCTATCAACAAATTATAGCAATTGCCAGTAGTTACGGAATATTTGATTGCATACCCTGTGCTAGAGCAATTAAAGAGTTTTTAATCAGACAAAGTATTCATGGAAAACATATTAAACTAAATACAAATTCTCAAGATCCAATTTATGGCAGAATTTATGATGATAGTATTGGAGAATTGATTGCCACCACTGGTCATCATGAAGGTGTTATAATTGAGATAAATAACGGAGAACTTGTTTTTGACAACATCCACCATCAAGGCATTACCCGATTAAACTGGATACAGAATCTCTATTCACCTATTTTAGATGCAGGATTAGAGTTTCAAATCACAGAAACTTACTTTTAACCTAGAAATTTAGTGAGTTAAAAATGGATAATCTCTACAAATTACTGCAAAAGATCAAAAAAAGACCTGCAATGTATTTAGGTAAAAATTCTATTTTTAGTCTCCAAGCATTTTTAGATGGATACTATTTTGCTCGTCGAGAAATTGGTATTCCCTTAACAGCAGAAGAAACAGAATTTCAAACTTTTTTACAATGGATAAGATACAAATTCAATGTAGAAACAGGTCAATTATGGTCAAGTATTCTGCTTTTCCATTCAGCCGATGAAAAAAGCGCGGTAGATAGATTTTTTACATTATTTGAAGAATTTTATCAAAATCAGAAAAATCATGAAATAGCAAAAATTGATGAATTAGTTTCATGACCATAAAAATTACGGCGTAGGTTGGGTTGACACAAAGAAACCCAACAATACCCACCATTAATAACACCAAATTACAACCCAAAAATCCTGTATCTGTTCCCGTCATCTCACCCAACCATCACCAGCGATCCTTACAGCGATGTGTACGGACATCGGAGTGATGCTTTCGGCGAGGGGGGCGATGCCTTCGGCGAGCGTAGCTATCGTGTAAATAAGAGAATACAATAAAACCATCACACATACACCTGGAAATACTAATCTCACCTGAGAATTATCACCATCAAACGTCCTACCCTACCATCACTGCGTAGTTTATAATAGAATCATGCCGAAAAACTTACTCAACCGAGGAGTTAATAATGGTAATAAAAATTACAGAAATGTCTAAAGATATTGACACCTTACCAGAAGAAGCGCAAATCTTACTACTAGATTTTATTCAATTACTCAAAAAACGTTATCCACAAACAGAAAATCATCATCAAGAAAAAAGTATCTATGAGAAATTTGATGAAGTTGGATTAATTGGTTGTTGTGCTATGGAAGAAAATTTATCAACCACATATAAAGAAGTTTTATTTAATACATTACCAAACAAATATGATCATAGTTGATACAGGATTTTGGTTAGCTCTTATTGATCAAAAAGACACCTACCACGAAATAGCAAAACAAGCTTTAAAAAAATACAATCAGCCTTTAATTACAATATGGTGTGTTGTTACAGAAACCTGTTATCTTTTGCTAACTCGCAAAGGAGTTCAAGCTCAAGTCACCTTTTTAAATAGTCTGGAACAAGAATTATTTACAATCTTTAATTTAGAGCCTCACCATACTCCGCAAATTATTAAATTAATGGAAAAATATGCTAATCTGCCAATGGATTTAGCTGATGCTTCCCTAGTAATTTTAGCAGAACATTTAGGACATGGGCGAATTTTCTCAGTAGATCAGCGTGACTTTAACACCTATCGTTGGAAGCAAACTTATCCTTTTGAAAATTTGCTATTTTGAACTAATTATCTGTATCTGTTTACATTC
>NZ_JAYGHC010000093.1:0-9785 GCF_034932285.1 Cronbergia sp. UHCC 0137 | reverse complement strand
GAGTATAACCTGAAATTCTGATTTAACCTGGAATGGTGCGTTACGCTGTCGCTAACACACCCTACTTTTGCACAGCACTAAAAGACTTTAGCCTAAACGATGGTAATAATCAACAATTTGTGCTGTTACCTGATCAGGATTTAAGCCATCAGTTTGAAGTTCGATCGCATCGGCAGCTTTTTGAAGGGGAGAGACTTGACGGGTGCTATCCTTATAGTCCCGTTCTGCAATATCCCGTTCTAGTTGCTCTAAACTCAGTTCAGGTTGACCTTGTTTTTGAAAGTCTTGCTGACGACGACGCGCACGTTCACCAACGGAGGCAGTTAAGAAAATTTTAATTTCGGCATCAGGGAAAACATGAGTACCGATGTCTCTACCTTCAGCGACTAAACCACCACGTTTACCCCAGCTTTGTTGTTGTTTAACCAATGCTTGGCGGACAGCAGCTTGAGCAGCGATCGCTGATACTTTAGATGTTACTTCTAAACTGCGAATTGCTTGGGTGACATCAATGCCATTAATCCAAACCTGCACGGGAGATTGGAGATCAACAGTGGGAGTTAATTCAATTGTACAATGGTCAGCTAATTGAGCGATCGCACAATCATCATCAAAAGCAATTCCTTCTTGCAGCACCAACCAAGTGATAGCCCGGTACATAGCACCCGTATCTAGATAGACTAAACCTAACTGTTCAGCCACTTGGCGAGCTACCGTAGATTTACCAGCACCGGCTGGCCCATCAATAGCGATGATCGGTTGACGATTACTCAAAATCGTATTATCAATTAAACGTGTAGAACCGAGACGAGCCGCGATCGCAAGCATTCCTTCTTCCTCAACTTTATCTAAAAACATCAATGTAGTCGGATCAACTAATTCGATATATTCCACCGAGATATTACTGACCTTGGCCATTTCTTGCCAGACCAATGCTATCAGTTCCTTGCTGTTGCGAATGCCAGCACTAAAAGCTGCTTGGGCTGTTCGTAAACCGCGAAACAAAACCGTTGCTTGCTCTTTTTCTGTTGCAGTCAAATATTGATTACGAGAACTCAAAGCCAAGCCGGAAGCTTCCCGCATTGTCGGACAAGCAACAATTTCCACTGGTAAATTCAAATCAGCCACTAACCGTTTAATAATTGCTAGTTGCTGACCATCTTTTTGACCGAAATAAGCTCGATCAGGCTGTACCAAGTTAAAGAGCTTGGTGACGATAGTTGTTACACCCTGAAAGTGGCCTGGACGAAAACGACCACACAAACTTGATATCATAGCATCTGGAGGGATAACTTGAGTAACTGAAGTTTCTTGTATACTCTTCTGTGGTAATGCCAGTTCTTCAGGAGTAGGGGCAAAAATGGCATCAACTCCAGCTTGTTCACACAGTTGACAATCCGACTCCAAGGTGCGGGGGTAGCGGTGAAAATCCTCTTTGGGTCCAAATTGCAGAGGATTGACGAAAATACTGACAATTACCGTCGAATTTTCCTGTCGCGATCGCTCAATCAAACTTAAATGGCCTTGATGCAAGTTACCCATCGTTGGTACTAACCCAATTGTCGTTTGATACCAGCTAGTTTTCAGATCATTTGGTATGATCAGCTTGTTTTCCCAACGACGTTTATCTAAATAGCAGCGTAAAGCTGCAACTGTTGTCAGCAGACGCACAAAATTCCTCTAGTTCTTTCTCAACTTCTTTACCGTAAGTGTATATCTGAAAAGAGCAAAGGGAACAGCGGTTCGGCTACGCTCACCGACCAGGAACAGGTAATCAATTTATTAGGTCGTATTTGCCGCTGAGTGCTATAGTGTGCTAGAAATTTGTAAATTGCCTGGTAAATGCGATCGCATTTGAGTTAATATCTCTAGAAGATTTTAAATAAAAGCACCTAATAACCTGGCAGTTGGGCTACGATCTAAGAGTATGTGCAACTAAGGCACTAATCTACTTAGCATAAACGTATAAAGAACCTATGAACTACGATATAGAAACAACCGCAAGTCCAAGGCTAGAAGTAGAGTATTACGGTGCTGATTTTCCTGTTGATGCCTTAGTGAAACGCATGGAAGAAGAAGAATTTATTATTCCAGACTTTCAGAGAAAGTATGTTTGGAAAGAAGAAGAAGCATCACGCTTTATTGAAACCCTGCTCCTTGGTCTTCCTAGTCCTGCACTCTTTTTAGCTAAAGATAAATTTTCTAAAAAGTATCTTGTTATAGATGGACAGCAACGACTGAAAACATTACAGTATTTCTTCCAAGAATCTTTTCCCGATGGGAAATTATTTAAGCTTAAAAGTGTCGTCCCACAGTTAGATGGCTTAACTTATTCCACTTTACCTTCATCCGAACGCCGTGAGCTTGATAATGCCATAATCCACTGTATAATCATATCTGAAAATTATGATCCACGTGGAATATTTTATCTATTTGAAAGACTTAATACTACTGGAACTCGCTTAAACCCACAGGAAATTCGTAATGCTATTTATCATGGTACTTTTAGTGAATTACTACAAGATTTATCAAGAAATGAAACATGGAGAGAGCTTTATGGCAAGGAAGATATTCGAGCTAATGAACAAGAGCATATTTTAAGATTTTTAGCTCTACATTTTGATTTAGAAAATTATTCAGGTAATATGACCAATTTTCTTAATCAATTTATGTTGAAAAACAAAGATTTAGATATAATTTCCGAAAAAGAAATAAAAAATATATTTTTTAATGCAATATTTTTTCTGCAAATTTGTATAGGTTCTGAAGTTTTTCATAAAAAACCAAAATTTCAAATTCTTTTTGATAGTATCATGCTTCTCATTGCTCAAGAGTTAGAAGTAGGTTTAGACTGTTCAAAGTTTAAAAAGTTTTACGAATTGCTGATTAATGACAAGCATTTCTGGTCATTTGCTCAACCCTCTAATACAACTAGAAAAAATCTGATAACGAGACTAGAGTATGTGAGTGAGCTTTATACAAATACAAACTTATGAATCCGTCTATATTAATAATTGTTAAACTATTGGTATTAGGGACTTCTAAATAAAAAATCTCTCAAACCCTCAATCCTCTGCGTTCTCTGCGCCTGTAGAGACGTTCCATGGAACGTCTCTACAACGGGGGAAACCCCCAAGACCGCGCTGCCTTGCCTCTGCGGTTAGTTAATCCAAGTCCCTTAATGTGCGATCTGCGATCGCTCTTAAACAACTTCTCACCCAATACTTATCGGTTAAGCTAAAAACATTAAATCAGGTAGGTTGGGGAGTCATCGCCTTGGACGGGTTTCCCGGCTTGTGGCGAATGACGTTTGACGTTAGGAAACCCAACATTTACGGGCTTTTGTTGGGTTGCGCTGTCGCTTGACAATCAAGACAGTCGCTACAAAAACTCTTAACCGATAAGTATTGACTTCTCACCAATTTATTTTCCCAGTCGATTAATAATACCTTCACAACCACCGGGAATAGTAGTTCTAGTTTTTTCTCCACCCCAGGTACAGCAATAACAACGGGCAGATTCAGCCATGCGTTGTACCTGAGTGAAATCGGCATTTTCTACAACTGCCCCAGTATATTCACCAGTTTGATAGTTTGGTGGTTCGCTGCGACTGCGGGGGGATGCGTTTTCTAATGAACCGTAAAATAGACGGACTCCATTTAAATCAGCACCGGTGAGATCGGCATCATATAAAATGGTGCGGGAAAGGTTGGCTTTGACTAAATCACAACCTTGCAGATTAGCGCGGACAAGATTAGCTTCACTTAAATCAGTCCAACGTAGATCGTTGTGTGAAAGGTCGGCACCTGCTAACATTACACCTAAGTCGATGACACGTACACCATCTACACGATCTTCGGCATAACCACCGTTACCATTAAGAATAGCTCGACCTAAACGACGATCGCGCTGGAGGGGTGAAAGTAATTTGGAACGGGAGAGAAAGCGGAGAATTTTGGCTTTACCACTGGCATCAACACTACTAAAAATTGCGGCAGTACGTCCTTCAGCGATCGCTCTTTCTTGCGGCCAGTCTTCTAATAATCCTTCTTCATCTAATACTAAATCAGAAACGCCTTGGAAATAGGAATCTATAGTTTGTTGTTGGGTAATGACATTTTGCTGGACTGTGAGCAGATTTTGTTGAATAGTTAAATCCTTAGAAATTACATATTGCCGCCATGCGACATAAACGGCGATAATAGCAATAAAAATTTGTCCTAAAGCCCCAAACCATTCTGCTAAAGTTCCCGAAGCATCCCAATTTATTTTACTTGCCCAAACTTGTAAGCGATCGCCCAATCCGGCAAATTTGTATAACCCCACCAATCCTACTAATAAACCTGCTGAGGCAATTAATATGGTTCTATCTTGGGGAGAAAACCAGGCTTTAATTATATTTTGCCACCAAGGAAAAAGTATTATTATTGATAATATTAGGGTAATTACCGTTGACAAAACACCCAACCATGAGATATCTAGAAAAAGGCTGAGTAAAGTGAGAGCGATCGCTAGTAAAGTTAATAGTAATGCCCTGGGTTTAACGGAAATTAGTTGATTATTTCCTGGTTTTATTTGGTCTGATTTGAGATTAGCGATCGTTGTTAAGGCTTGTTGAGTAAGCAACAACTTTGAACTCAGTTCATGTTCTCTTGCATCACCATCAAAGTCATCTGGCAGCAAATCTTTGTCGTGACTAAGTTCTGGACTTGGTATATCATCGGGATTAGATTCAGTAGTCATGACTCAATTTTAAAATAGATATTAGAATTATTAATTTTCGGATATTTTGTAGTTTGTAGTTTGTAGGGTGCGTCAGACAGAATAATTTAGGCTAAAATCAGTAAATTTAAAATTCTGACGCACCTGATTTAATCTAAAAAAGCAACTTAGGTTATTAGTAGAAATAGGCAATAATTAATCAAATTCTGTTTCAATACCGACAGGAAAACTTGAATCAAAAATCTGTCCAATAGTATAAGGACAGTCAGAGGGCAATATTTTTTTCTTTATTGGTGTTTCAGCCAGGACTAAATCTAATCCTGAGATAAAACCTTCTTTTACTGCCATATCTAAGTATGATTTCAGACTGGGATTATCTCCCAAAAGCTTGTGAATTTCACGTCTTTGATGATTAATCGTTATCTGCCAACTTCGTACCCGCTTTTCTGGCTGATATTGCCATTTGAGTAAATGTCCAATCAAAACACCCAACCGACTTTCTAATTCTCGTCTTTCTTGTCTCCCCAAAGATTCAATTTCCTGGGCTAAATTTTCTAAATCAAGTCCGTCGATTTTGCCAAAACGCAAGCGTTCAGATTGTTCTATCGTCCACCGATAAAAATCTGTCTCATACAAACTAGCGTCCATATTTTACCTCGTTGTGGCTAGGATAACTTCACTTGCCATATATTCAAATATAGCGATTTTCAGATAGTCTAATTATTTTCACCACAATGGTACTGTAAATTGGTTTGGGCATAGCGATCGCCTTTACTAAACACGGTTGGGAAATCGACTAAAGTATCCTTCTTCTCCGTGTGTTTTCAGTTTGGTTACGTCGTAACGGTACTACCTCAGCCTCATTACTCTCCCGTGCTACCCGAATTAGTAAGGCAGAAGCTACCAAACTGGCAATCATTGAATTACCACCATAACTAAACATCGGTAATGGTAAACCTGTAGTTGGTAGAGAACCTGTTGCTACACCAATATGCAGCAAGGATTGTCCAATAATTACAACCGTTATGCCAATTGCTACCAGTTTATGAACTGGATTTTTTGCTTTTAAGGCTACGATTAATCCTAAAGTAGCAAATATGCCCAAAAGGATCAATAGAAGTATGCTACCAACAAAGCCAAATTCCTCAGCAAACACCGCAAAAATAAAATCAGTATCTTGAATTGGTAAATAAAATAACTTTTGTTGAGAAAGTCCAAATCCAGCCCCCCAGGTATTACCAGAACCTACAGCTAGTAAACTTTGTACCAATTGATAGCCGTCTCCTGTAGGATCAGCCCAGGGATTCAAGAACGACATCACCCGTCTACGCTGATATTCTTTTATGCTGATACTAATTAATCCTAACATGACTCCACCGACCGCAGTACCACTCAAATATTTGTATGGGAGTCCAGCAGCTAAAGCAATTAACCAAATGGTCATTCCACAGAGTGAAGCTGTACTCAAGTTAGGTTGAATCAGAATACCTAATATTACCAGACAGAAGACTCCCAGCCAAGTAAAACGTATTCGCCAAGTTAATTTTTCCCACTGGCCAAAAAGTCGCGCACTTTGCAGCACTAAAAAGGGTTTAATTAATTCTGAGGGTTGAAGGGGAATTGGTCCGATCGCTATCCATCTTGCTGCATCAAAGGCTTTTTTTCCTAATCCTGGTACTAGGGTGACCAAAATTAACAGCAAAAATAGAATTAAAAACCAGTGACAGACCCCCAATATTTTCCGCAAAGGAAGATTTACAATAATATTGAAGATCACCAAGGATACGAAGACCCAAACAATTTGACGTTTAAAATAGTACAATCCGTCGCCATGACGATCATCAGCAACGGCGTAAGATGCTGAAAACAACATGATTAAGCCAACAAATAGCCAAATCAATGTTAACCATCGCAATAAACGGGCTTCTAAGGACCAAGTGGAGACAGAATCATCAAAAATTGGGATTAGTCGGCGTAAATTCACTTTTTTTCTCAATTTTACCCGTGATTTTAGTAAATAAAAATCTGTGTGTGATGTCGGTGGTTGGCGGATGACTGGACTTTATGTATCCATTAGTGTCAAAATATTCCTACTTGATAATTGCCAAAAAAGAATTATGATCTATCCTACTCTTCAACGCTCGATCGCTCAAGGGAATGTGTTAAAAATTATTAGCGGTTTGAATAACTTTGACCGCGATCGCACTGCTACTATTATTAAAGCTGCTGAATTGGGTGGTGCTACCTTCGTCGATATCGCTGCTGACCCCAGTTTAGTTGAGTTAGCTAAAAGTTTGACAAAGTTACCAGTTTGTGTTTCAGCCGTAGAACCAGAAAAGTTTGTCATCGCTGTCGCTGCTGGTGCTGATTTAATTGAAATCGGTAATTTTGATTCTTTCTACGCTCAAGGACGCAAATTTGAAGCTGAGGAAGTTTTAGCCCTAACTTACCAAACCCGCGCCCTATTACCAGAAATTACCCTATCTGTAACCGTTCCTCACATCTTGGAATTAGACCAACAGGTACAACTGGCGGAAGAATTGGTTAAGGCTGGTGCTGATATCATCCAAACTGAAGGCGGTACGAGCAGCCAACCCAGTCACGGAGGTACTTTGGGCTTAATTGAAAAAGCAGCCCCCACCTTAGCTGCCGCATATCAAATTTCCCGTGCTGTTTCTGTGCCTGTGTTGTGTGCTTCGGGCATTTCTAATGTTACCGCACCACTAGCGATCGCTGCCGGTGCTGCTGGTGTGGGTGTCGGTTCTGCAATCAATCAACTCAACAGCGAAATCGCCATGATTGCCGCAGTTCGTAGTTTGGTGGAAGCTTTAGCTACTGCTAATACTCGTACATTCGCTTAAAGATTACCTGGGAAATGGGTGAATGGAGGCAGGGGAGGCAGGGGGAAGATACTTTTTTCCAATCACCAATCACCAATCACCAATCCCCAATCACCCATCACCCATTACCCTAAACAATCTTTCAAAGCATAAATCACCTGATCTTGCTGTTGTTGCGTCAACTCTGGGAACATGGGTAAAGATAACACCTGACTACTAGCTTGTTCAGACATGGGTAAGTCTCCAGGTTGATAACCAAGGCTTTGATACACTGGCTGCAAATGTAAAGGATAGGGATAGTAAATCATTGAATTTACACCCTTTTCTTGAATTTGATTCTTTACCCAGTCTCGATATTTAGAACTTGCACCATTTCGATCTTGACTAGAAACGCGAATTGTGTATTGATTCCATACACCAACGCCTCCTAGTAATTCTTGAGGGGGAATGATACCAGGAATTTGGCTGAGAAATTGGTAATAATAATCAGCGATCGCTCTGCGTCTTTCGTTCCAATGATCTAGATAACGCAGTTTAATTTGCAAAATCACCGCTTGCAGGGCATCCAAACGGCTATTAATCCCCACTTGTTCATGAATATATCTAACTTTACTGCCATGTTCTCGTAATATGCGTAACTGGGTAGCGATCGCTGGATCATTAGTAGTAATTGCACCCCCATCACCACAACCACCAAGATTTTTAGTTGGGTAGAAACTAAAACAACCAATGTGTCCAATGCTGCCGACCTTTTGACCACCCCAACTTGCACCAGTAGCTTGAGCGCAATCTTCAATCACTGGTAAATTGTGAGATTGAGCGATCGCCATTAACTCGGTCATGTCCATAGGTTGTCCGAACAGATGCACCGGGATAATCGCTTTGGTTTTAGCTGTAATCGCTGCTGCTACTTTTTCTACATCCAAATTAAAGGTAGTCTCATCAATATCAACAAAAATCGGCTTTGCACCCACCTCACTGATCACCTCAGCCGTAGCAATAAAAGTAAAGGGGGTAGTGATAACCTCATCTCCTGCCCCAATTCCTAAAGCCCGTAAAGCCAAATAGAGGGCATCAGTACCAGAATTGCAAGCTACACAGTTAGACACACCATGATAGGCCGCAAACTGTTTTTCAAAACCCTCAACTGCTGGTCCACCAATATAACGACCAGAAGCTAGAACTTCTAAAACAGCAGCACTTATTTCCGCCTCAATGGTGGCGTATTGCTGTTTAATATCAAAAGCAGGGACGGAATTTACACTTTGGATCATGATTTTTTATATTATTGGCAGATAGAAAAGAAGTATGAAGTGAACAGTATGAAAGATTAGATATAGCAGAAGTCAGGAGTATTAGGTCAAGCTGCGCTAACAATTGATGTCCTAACCACCTTGGCAGTTGCTATATCCTTAGAAAAAACCCTCAATTGGAGAAACCATGCCGGATTTAATCAAATTGGATCAAATGGATTTGGTTTTAGTTATTGGACTGATGGCGATCGCCATTGGTTTATCTGCCTGGGAAAAATTAGGACTAGAATTAAACTTAGCGATCGCTACCGGCAGATCCATCCTCCAATTAATCGTTTTAGGATACGTTTTAGACTTCATCTTCGCTCTTAACAACCCTTGGGCAGTTGTAGCGATTTTAGCAATAATACTCACCATTACAGCGATCGTTGCCCGAAATCGTATCAGCCAAAAAATTGCCCAAGGCTTGCCTTTAGTTTGGGTAGCGATTTTCATCAGTACCACCTTAACTTTACTCTATACCAACTTTTTGATCATTCAGCCAGAAAGATGGTACGAACCCCGTTATCTAATACCCCTAGCCGGGATTTTGATTGGTCAAGCCATGAATGCAGCAGCCCTGGCCGGAGAACGTCTGGTTAGCAGCATTAACCAACATCCAGTAGAAATAGAAACCCATCTTAGCTTAGGCGCAACTCCCCAACAAGCAGTTAGTCAATATCGCCAAGATGCTGTTAAAGCTGCATTAATTCCCACCATCAATCAAATGATGCTCATTGGTATGGCCACATTACCAACATTTACCACTGGACAATTACTAGCAGGTATCAACCCCCTGGATGCCGTATCATATCAAATATTGATTATTTTTATGGTGGCTGTAGCCAATTTACTAACTACAATTTTAATTACCAAAGGTTTATGTCGTCAGTTTTTTAACTCTGCGGCACAATTAATCAGATAATCTATT
>NZ_JAYGHC010000092.1:0-11290 GCF_034932285.1 Cronbergia sp. UHCC 0137 | reverse complement strand
GGATTACAAAGAGCGATCGCCGTGCCGATTCCAATCTACCTTTACTATTACCTTATTTAGGGAAAATTTGGTGTTTTTCAATTGGGGGATGTCTGATAGCGTAGCGTGGCGTAGCCATATCAGGATATCCAGGATTTAAGGATTAACAATTCTACAGTAGAGTGCTGTAGAAAAAGAACCCCACCCCTGCTTTTGTTAAAGCAACATCTCCCCTCAAGAAGGGATTAACGGGTGGGATAAAAAGGCTGTGGGACACCAATGAGCAAAGCTAAACCCATACTGTAGAATCACACTATTAAGCCTTGAATGCTATCTTCCTACACCTACATACTGAAATCCAGCCCTGACCATTGTTTCGGGATCAAGAAAGTTGCGTCCGTCGATCATAACTGGGTGGTTCATTAATTTGGCCATCTTGCTATAATCTAAGGTGCTGAACTGTTGCCATTCGGTGACAAGTACCAAGGCATCACAACTATCGGCTAAACGTTCGGCATCGGTTTCAACTAGGACACCTGTTAGACCATGACGCATTCCTGTTTGGGAAACAATGGGGTCGTAGGCTTTGACTTTGGCTCCTAGACGGTTGAGTTGTTCTATTAAGTTGAGTGCTGGTGCGTCGCGCATATCATCGGTATCTGGTTTGAAGGTTAAACCTAGTAGTCCGACTGTTTTACCTTTGAGGATTTTGAGGACTTTTTGGAGTTTTTCTAGGGCTATTAAACGTTGACGTTCGTTGACGCTGACAGCAGCTTTCATTAACTGGGCTTCATAGCCGTAATCATCGGCGGTGTGAATGAGGGCAGCGACATCTTTGGGGAAGCACGAACCACCCCAACCAATGCCAGCTTGCAAGAATTTATTGCCAATACGGGAATCTAATCCGATGCCTTTTGCTACTTGGGTAACGTCAGCACCGACGCGATCGCAAATGTTGGCAACTTCATTAATAAAGCTAATTTTGGTTGCTAAAAAAGCATTGGCAGCATATTTAATCATTTCGGCTGAACTTAAATCTGTCACCAACACTGGTACGGGAGGTAAGGATTTATCGGCAGCAAACTGACGTTCTACAATCGGGGCATAAAGTTCTTTCATCATCCCCACTGCTTGGAGACTATTACTACCTAAAACAATCCGATCAGGGTTAAAGGTATCGTAAACTGCTGATCCTTCCCGCAGAAACTCTGGATTACTAACTACATCAAACTCAGCCGTAATATCAGATAATTTTTCTGTAACTACCGTTCCATCTGGTGTTACCAAGGCTTTTTGACGTTCTGTAATGCCATCTAAAACAATCATTCGCACCCAGTCACCTGAACCGATGGGTACTGTAGACTTATTAACAATAACTTTATAACCACCGTTGAGATTTGCCCCAATTCCCCGGGCTACAGCTTCTACATAACGGGTATCACTTTCACCTGTGGGTAGAGGAGGAGTTCCTACAGCAATAAACAGAATTTCTCCATGGGTAACACCGGCATGAAGATCAGAGGAGAATTGAATATTGCCAGTATTAATGGCTGACTGCATAATTTCTGAGAGTCCCGGTTCAAAAATAGGGGATTGCCCAGATTTCATTAACTTAACTTTTTCTTCGTTGTTGTCTATGCAAATGACATCATGCCCAATATGTGCCAAGCAAGCCCCTGTTACTAAGCCAACATAACCAGTACCAATTACGCAAACACGCATTTTATTCAACTCCTTATTCTAGTTGTTTTATTCAAAAGTTTGTGGTTATAGCAACAGTTAAGGTGGTTAGGATATCAATTGTTAGCGCGGCTAGGCCTAAGCTATTCATCAAACTCCTTTCACAACAGGGTTTTGATCCTGACTCCTGCTATATTTTGTCATTCATCCTGGATTATTGGCTATTTATTGCAAAATTAATCACTAATTACTTTCGATCCGCTGACGAAAATCTTCTACTGTCAGTTTTAACCCTTCTTGTAAAGGAATGGTGGGTTCCCAATCTAACCAAGTTTTTGCCCTTGTGATATCAGGACGACGACGACGAGGATCGTCAGATGGTAGAGGTTCAAATTGAATTTTTGAGTCTGGATTGATTAAGTTCTGAACGGCTTGTGCCAGTTCTAAAATAGTGTATTCATCAGGATTACCCAAATTGACTGGGCCAATGTATTCACCATTCATTAACCGCATCAATCCTTCTACTAAGTCAGAAACATAGCAGAAACTACGGGTTTGTGTACCTTCACCATATACAGTTAAGGGAATACCTCGTAATGCTTGGACGACGAAGTTGCTGACTACCCGACCGTCGTTTTCTAACATTCTCGGTCCATAGGTATTAAATATTCTGGCAACTCGAATATCAACTTTATTTTGTCTGTAGTAGTCAAAGGCTAGGGTTTCGGCAATTCTTTTACCTTCGTCGTAACATGAACGGATACCAATGGTATTAACGCTGCCTCGATAGTCTTCGGTTTGGGGGTGAATTTCGGGATCACCATACACTTCGCTGGTGGAAGCTAATAAGAAGCGAGCTTTTACACGTTTAGCTAAACCCAGCATATTCATTGTTCCCATGACGTTAGTTTTAACGGTTTTGACTGGGTTATATTGGTAATGTACTGGGGAAGCGGGGCAAGCTAGATGATAAATTTGATCTACTTCTAACCGAATTGGTTCGGTGATGTCATGACGAATCATTTCAAAGTAGGGGTTATCTAGCCATTTGAGAATGTTGTGTTTGCGTCCTGTATAGAAGTTATCTAAGCAAATTACCTCATGCCCATCGTTCATGAGTCGATCAATTAGGTGAGAACCAATAAATCCAGCACCACCTGTTACTAAAATTCTCATAAAACCTCGTTACTTATACTTGATTGAGGACATAATTCAATAGCGAAACAACGTTTGTTATTTCTAATCGTCGTGTTTTCAGTTATGGTTGATTGAATCTTCAACAATATACATTGTTTTTATAAATATGGCAATTCAGAAATTGGCTTGGTGGGAATTGGGATTTTTTTATTTGGTGAAAAGTTTAAATATGAAAATTACTAGAAATATTATTTGGTGAAATCAGTGTTTGATGATTTTGCTGTTCTGCCAGGATGATGATTGAGCAGGTTAATTGCCTAGCGAGTTGGGTTGTAATATCACTCATGGCTAATCCTCCAGGAATGATCCGATTACGGAGGGAAGGCAATAGGACTAAATCATACAATCTTGCTGCTTGGAGTATGGCTTGAGTAGCATTTTCGTGGGTAATGATTTGGATTTCTGGGGGGTTGGATAGAGCTAGTTGGGATACAAGGAAGGAGAGGTGCGATCGCCTAGTGGTAATTTCTGTAGAACTTGTAACTCCACTTACACAGACGTTCAATAAGGTAACATGAGCCTGGTTAGCTTCCGCCAGCATCATGGCAAATTTTACAGGTTCTAACGTTGGTGCAATTAAGTTATCTATGGGGACGAGAATACGCTGAATCTTCTTAGGTGATTCTACCAATCGGGCTACTGCCACTGCACAATGGGATGACCAAAGTACGCTGTCAATAATATTACCTAATAACCGCGCTCTCAATCCTGTGCGTTTACCCCAACCGATGAGAATTAAGTTGGCTTTTTGTTCACGGGCGGCTCTAGTGATTCCTGGGGCGAAGGCATCATCAATTCTCAGTAGGGGTTCGGCTTTGACTCCTAATAATTGACTCTGGGCTGTGGCTTTGGCTAGTAATCGTTCACTGCGTTGCCAAGCAATTTCTAACTGTGGAGCATCCATTTGAGCAGTAGCAGCAGCGATCGCTAACGGCACAATTTTACCATTGGTTTGATTAGCCAATAATGCTGCCATTTCAATTAAATGCTGTTGAGTATGAGGATTGTAAATGGGGACAATGATAGTAAAAGTATTATTTTTTAATGGCGATGTCTGTTCAAATAAGTTGATTGGAGATGATTTTTCAATAGATGAAGCCGTTAAACCAACTGCTACCCGGCTAGTGATCATTGGTCCAATGGTTGATGTGACTAACATTAAAACAACAACACTATTTAAAACTTCTGGAGGGATTAATCCTACTCTTGTCCCCACTAAAGTTGCGGCTAATGTTGCCCCTACTTGGGGAATTGACAATGACCAGATGGTTAGAAATTCTGGCCAGTTATAACGGTAAAATATTTTTGCTAACAAGGCAGCCAAAAACTTACTCAAAAGTAAACCAATGACTACAAAAAATGTTAATTTGATTGTGCTGAAACTGCTAATAAAGGTAGGTAAATCAATTAATAAACCCAGATCAACAAAGAAAATGGGAATAAATAGAACACTACCGACAAATACTACTTTTTCTTTAACTGGTCCATGTTCTAAAGTTTCATTCACCGCTAAACCAGCTAAAAAAGCTCCAATAATTTTTTCTACGCCAATTAATTGAGCACCTACAGCAGCAAGAAATAAAGATAATAGTACAAATAGAAACTGGTTTCCTTCGTCATCTCCAGAACGACGGAAAAACTCTTTACCTGCCCAATCAAATCCCACTAAAACTACTAAGGAATAGATTATTAAACTAGCTAGTAAAATGAATAGGTTACTTAAACTAAAAACTCCACTATGGATAGCCACACAAATTGCTAGTGTTAGCAGTGCGGCAATATCTGTAAAAATAGTCGCCCCAATTGTAACTGTGACTGCTTCGTTGTTAATTACTCCTAAGTTACTAATAATTGGATATGCTAATAGGGTATGGGAAGCCAGCAAAGATCCCATTAAAATAGAAGCATTCCAGCTAAAACCAAACATCTTTCCTATTAATATTCCCACTGCTAAGGGGATAATAAATGTAAGACTCCCAAATCCCAAAGAGCGATTTTTTTGCTGATAAAACTGTTTGATATCAATTTCTAGTCCAGCTACAAACATTAAATAAATTAAACCAATATCAGATAACAGTTTCATGATTGGCAAGTTAGACTGCAATAAATTCCAGCCTGATGGACCAAGAATGATCCCGGAAAAAACTAAGCCTACTAATCCTGGTAGTTTGAGCTTTTCAAATAAGATTGGTACTACTAAAATAACCACCAGTAAAATAGCAAAGGGAACTATTGGTTCATTGCTAAGAACTTGGGAGGTTGTTTCCAATGCTAGAACTTGTGATGATAGTAGTTCCATAGGTAGGCAAGGGATGGGGCAGAGGGCAGGTAAGAAACTTTTGTAGGACTTACGCTACGCGCAAGTTATGGAATAAACAAACCACAGAGACACAGAGAACACAGAGGAATGAGGGTTTGAGTTATATTGTGCGTAAGTCCTCTTTAATTCTGAGTTTAAAGCTCTGTTAAAAAAAACATTGTCATTATTTTAATCTCAATATTTCTGAACATGAGTTTTTTTCTGTTCCATGTTCCCTCTGAATTAGGGGTGAATTTGACTTAAAATAAATCGCAATCGGTCATAATCATCTTTTAATAGTAAACTTAGATGTCGTCCGGCTTTAATTAACCAGGTGCGGTCAGCTTTGCGTAGCTTGTAAACTTCTCGAATGGTGGTTGCGGCTAAGGAATCTACTGGTGCGCCATTGATAAACAATAATGTCCGCAAAAAATCTAATTCTTGGGTAAAGTTGATGACGGCTTCTGGTTCACACCGATAAACAGCTTGATGAATTTGGGGAGGACGGGGTGGTAAATACTGATATATGCTACTATTTGAGGATGGTGGCTCAAATCCAACGATCGCTGCTCGAAATTCTGTTTTCAGCATAGCAAATATCTGAGGTTGTTCTTCACGTAAGGTTTGTAAAGACATTCCCAAAGCCCTAGCCCGATGGACAGAATCTATTGGCATGGTTGTGGCATGATAGATTACTGCATAAACTTGATTACCAGATTCCTCATCTACCGATGTTACCCAACTACCAAAGGGTGGCATGGGTGGAAAACTCAAGTCGTCTGGTTCTAAACACTGAGATAAAAATTCGGTACTTGTGGTTTCGATTACCTCTCCAATATGATTAGGATGGCGATCGCTATTGGCAAATTGTGGTAAAGGCAGACGCATGGAAGTAATGAAATATTAGTTACTAATCCCTAATTAATCTAGGGTTTAGCAAAACTAAACCCTATTGATTAAATCTACTTGCCTTTTTTCTTGCCTGTAGTTTCTACTAATTCTAATTCTGGTAAACGGAAGGTAATAATTTTATCCCAGTTACCACCTTCAAACAGTACAGCTACTTTGCCATCACTTACCCGTTGTACGAGTCCTTCATACCGATAATATGTATCTGCGGGATTTTTGATGCGAACAGTTGCTCCAGGTAGGATCATTTTGTTTACCCTCAGTTAGTTTCTATTATTAGCTTAATCTAGTAAGTTCAGGAATTTTCCCTTTTTTCTTCCTGACTCCGGTCACTGAGCGTAGCCGAAGTGCTGACTCCTGACTCCTGACTCCTGACTCCTGTAATAACTTAATAATACCTCTGTTTTTGACGAAAGTTAGCCACAGATTCGACTATTCCTAGTGCGATAAAGTTGGTCAACATTGCCGAACGACCATAACTCATCCACGGTAAGGGGATTCCTGCTACGGGTGCTAAACCAACGGTCATGCCGACGTTAACGATTAATTGAAACACAATCATGGATAAAACGCCAATTGCCAAGAGTGAACCAAAGTTATCTTTGGCAGTTTGAGCTACATGGAGGATGCGGAAGCAAATTAAGCAAAACACAAATAAAACGATTAAACAACCAATAAAACCAAATTCTTCTCCAACGGCTGAAAAGATAAAGTCTGTATGTTGTTCAGGAACAAAATTCAATTGAGTCATGGGTCCTTTAAATAAACCCCATCCCCAAATTTCACCGGCACCAATGGCAATGCGAGATTGAATTAGGTGATAACCAGCGCCAAGGGGATCGTGATCTGGGTTGATAAATACGCTGAGTCTATCTTTTTGGTATTCTTTTAAGACATGATTCCAAGCGAAAATCCCTAATTCACCCCCCAGCATATTTAATCCCCAGGAAGCGATCGCACTGATGCCAAATTTTCGCCAAGGTAGAGTTTGCCAGCCTAAAACACCCATACCAAACGCCCACAATAAACCCAAAGGAGTTACAGCTATTTCTGGAAGTAAAAATATTGGTTTTGGCAATGGCCAAGATATGCTGAATAAAATAGCCGCAACCACAGGAGAAATAAACAAAATTAACCAACCTGCTTTAGCATTTGCCCAATAAAGCATACCTAAGACGATTGAAGCAAATACCAAAGAAGTTGCTAAATCTGGCTGTAAAAAGATCAATCCCCAGGGGACGGCACTAATTGCCAAGACACGAAATACACTCTCAATAGATGAAGCTGTCCGTCTGTGCAACAAAGCCGCTAAAGTGATGATCACGCCTATTTTGGCAAATTCCGAGGGTTGAACATTGAAACCTAAAATAGGAATCCAGCGTTGCGCTCCTTTGGCACTTACACCGACAATCATCACAGCAATTAAACTCAAGTTTGTGAGTGCGTATGTGATCCAATGCCATTGAATTAAGTTTTCGTAACGAGTACGAGCCAAAAACAAGGCTATTAATGTGCCAATACCAGCGACAAGCCAGTGCCACCACCAGTCTGTTACTGGCTGGTTGAGTTCTGTACTGAGGATCATGAGTCCGCCAAAGATACTAACAGCAACGGGTAAACAGAATAGCAGCAAATCTATTTGTTGCCAGGGTTTAAACCAATTGTGCCAGCGAATTTTGGGTAACGAACGTTTGAAAAACATTTAATTGGTAATTGGTGATTGGTGATTGGTAATTGGTAATTGGTGATTGGTAATTGGTGATTGGTGATAAATTAATTATTCCTCCCCTGCCTCCCCTGCCTCCCCTGCTTCCCCTGCCTCCCCTGCCTCCCCTGCCCCCTGCCCCCTGCCTATGTGAGTGCTGCAACTGATACTTTACCAGCAATAGCTAGAGCGATCGCTGTGAGTGCTTTTGCAGAAGCCGAATCTGGATCTCCCACTACAATCGGTACACCACTATCACCACCAACTCTCGCAGAAATCTCCAAAGGTACACATCCCAAAAGTGGTATCCCCAATTCTGCCGCAGTTTTTGACCCACCACCAGAACCAAAAATGTCATATTGCTGATCTGGCCGATCTGGGGGAATAAAATAACTCATGTTTTCCACTATCCCCAATACTGGCACATTCATCTGCTGGAACATCCGTAAACCTTTACGGGAATCTAACAAGGCTACGGTTTGCGGTGTGGTAACAATTACCGCCCCTGCCATTGGTACTGCTTGGGTAAGAGTTAATTGTGCATCCCCAGTTCCCGGTGGCATATCCACAATTAAATAGTCCAAGTCCCCCCATTGCACCTGATAGAGAAACTGACGAATTACCCCATTCAACATCGGCCCACGCCAAATCACTGGCTGATCTCGGTCAATCAAAAAGCCCATCGAGACTAATTTAACGCCATGATTAAACGCAGGTTCGAGAATATCACCTGTTTCTGTAGAACGGACGATAATTTGGGCATCAGCTAAACCCAACATGGTGGGATCATTAGGTCCGTAAATATCCGCATCTAACAAACCAACCTTTGCCCCTGTCTGTGCGAGAGCAACAGCCACATTAACCGCTACGGTACTTTTACCAACGCCACCTTTGCCGCTAGAAATAGCAATAATATTTTTTACCCCCAAAACACCAGTCCGATCTGGTAAACTTTTTTGTTGTGGTGTTTCTGCTGTCACTTCTATCTTGACATCTGTAACTCCTGGCAGCTTTTTAACCGCCCTTTGACAATCTTCAACAATAAATTCCCGTAAAGGACAAGCTGGTGTAGTCAATACCAAAGTGAAGCTAACATTGCCACCGTCAATTGTGACGTTGCGAATCATATTCAGTTCCACCAGACTTTTGCGGAGTTCTGGATCTTCTACAGGCCGCAACACTTCTAACACTGACTGGGAATCTAAGACATCATACATAACGTTTATACCGTTTTCCCCACAATAAAACTTTTAAAATTGTTATTTTCATCTATCTGCATCTTAACTTCCTTGGGGACAAGGGAACAAAGAGGAGATCAAGAATAATTAACTACCCTGATAACTGATGGCTAAAAATCAAAACAACTGTCATTTAAAGATTTTTTCTTACCTGAGACTGCTTGTAATGCGGTCTTTTCTACAACTTCTACCAAGGAACGGGCTACCCGATCTGCATAAGGGCGAGAAAATAACCAAATCAGGGGTGATAACCAACCGCGTAAAGTTACAGAATAAGATACACAAGTTCCACAGACTGTTGATCCTATGTGATAAGTAATTCGTTCTTCAATGCCAGGAATTGCTAAAACGCGGATACTGAGCATTTCTTTGGGATTGACTCGTTCTACAAAAATCTGAATGGGAATTGGCCAAAACCGAACTGCTGCGCGGAAAATTAAACCGGGTTTGGGGACTAATCCTAATGGAACATTTGTACTCTTAAACAGTGGATGCCAAGAAACATCTGTTAAGTCAACTACCTTTTGCCATAATTCGTCAACGGAGGCAGAACTAATTTCTCGATAGGTTCGCATCAGTGAAGCACAAACACGACGGCGTTTGCGGTGGATGACTTTAGACAACCAATCTTGCATTAACAACAGTCCTCCTGCTATATAAATTCTAGATAGGGACAGGTGACAATAATATATTCTTTCGATCCTTTCTCTCTGGGAACTCAAAAGTTTGGTGTTCGTACCAAAATGTTACAAATCAAGATTTAAAAAAAACTTGGCTAATATACAAGCCTATACTCATTTGAGGGACAATAATCTTAAAAGGTGTCCAACGCTTGATGCTTGACAACTATAGCAGGAGTCAGGAGTCAGGAGTAAAACCCTGTTGTAAAATGAGTTTCATCAATGGCTCACGCCAAGCTGCGCTAACAATTGATGTCCTAACCATCTTGGCTGTTGCTATAAGAAAAAACCGATTTTGGCAAAAATAGCCAGAATATTGGCTCTTGTTGCCTACAAATTTTTTAAGATGAAATTTGTGGCTTTCTGAAAAATTGTAATTTTAGTGTAATTTTAGGTTCGGGAATCTATGTTGACTAACTCGCAAACCCCTCACGTAGTAGCAGAATCATCCAAATTTTTACCACCCACTGATGCCAAGACTAGGGTGCGTCAGTTTATGCAGCAGTTACAAAGCACAATTAGTCAAGGACTGGAAAACCTGGATGGTGTGGGTAAGTTTAAAGAAGATGGTTGGGAACGGCCAGAAGGAGGAGGGGGGCGATCGCGCATTTTACGTGATGGTGCAATCTTTGAACAAGCGGGTGTGGGTTTTTCGGAAGTTTGGGGAGATCAGCTACCTACTTCTATTTTGGCTCAACGTCCAGATGCAGAAGGATACAATTTTTATGTGACCGGCACTTCAATGGTGTTACATCCCCGTAATCCTTATGTACCTACAGTTCATCTAAATTATCGTTATTTTGAAGCTGGGCCTGTTTGGTGGTTTGGTGGTGGTCTTGATTTAACACCTTATTACCCTTTTGCTGAAGATGCTATTCATTTACATACAACACTGAAACAAGCTTGCGATCGCCATAACCCAGAATATTATCCGGTGTTTAAGCGGTGGTGTGATGAATATTTCTACCTCAAGCATCGCAACGAAACTAGGGGTGTTGGTGGTTTATTTTTTGATTATCAACACAGCGAAAGCCCTTTGTATGGTGGGAATCTCCATAAGGGAGAGGCAGCAAGATACAGTGATGAGGTGGGAACTCCAGCGCCACGCAGTTGGGAAGATTTGTTTGCTTTTGTTCAAGACTGTGGTGGGGCTTTTTTACCTGCTTATGTACCCATTGTGCAGCGACGACAGCCCATGGAATATGGCGATCGCCAACGGAATTTTCAACTGTACCGTCGCGGTCGCTATGTGGAATTTAACTTAGTTTATGATCGAGGGACTATTTTTGGACTCCAAACCAATGGACGCACAGAATCCATTCTCATGTCCCTACCACCGTTAGTTCGCTGGGAATACGGCTACCAACCAGAACCCAATTCTCCTGAAGCTGAACTTTATGAAACTTTCCTGAAACCTCAAGATTGGATTAACTGGACTGCAAAATAATAGTGTTGATACTCCCAAGCCCTAACAAGCAACAGGGAAACAGGGTAGGGCGTATTGCAATACGCCCTTTTATTTATAAAGAAGGGAACAGGTAGTATGTTAATTCTGTGTATTTTTGGGGGATTGTCCTGAAAATTATTGGTGTTACCGTAGTTT